>CAVBQN010000003.1:0-52725 GCA_963597545.1 Fusicatenibacter saccharivorans | reverse complement strand
TCTAGGGGAAGGTGCCCCGCAGGGGCGGATAGGGTGACTATGGCATGAAAGACAGTTGGGATAAGGTTTCCCGGTCACTCCTATGAGAGCTGCAAGTCCCCCGCGGCAGATGGAACGCGAAAATGAGATGATCGTTATTTCACATCGCCTTTTGGCTTTAGAGCGCGGGAGAAAGACAGGCATTGCACACCTTCTCTTTTTATGCTAAAGTAACAGATATTCCCTCAAAACTACCGATAATATCGGAAAACTTTTTTCTCCCGTCAAAAATTCGTCAAAAATCCAAAAGGGTGTACCCGCATGAGCGGGTGCACCCTTTTTAAGATCCGAATATTTTATTGATATCATCTGCCGCTTTTTCTCGCATTTCATCGGTGTAATGGATATATACTCTTTCAACGGTAGTGATGGTATCGCCGAGAAGGCTAGCTACCGTCTTGATATCCATACCGGAAGATAAGAGCCTGGTGGCGTAGGTATGGCGGAAGTCGTGCATGGTGTGATTTGGTAAGATCTTCCTCACGATGGCTGTGAGCATTTCACCGTGTCGGTATCGCGTGAGTCGACCATGGAAGTACAAGATGCGATGCTCGCGGTATTCATCCAAGGCACGAAGGAGGCAGGGAGGAGCAGGGACTGTGCGGCAGGAGTTCTTCGATTTCATCCTACGGATACCGAGCTCATTCTTCCCGACACGGGAGAGCTGCTTATTGAATGTGATTTGATGGGACTTGAAATCGATATCCCCCATAGTGAGAGCCAGCACTTCCCCGACACGGGCGCCGGTGTATGCGGCAATGTACATGAGGATCCATAGTTCCAGGTTCCGCGCATGCAAGGTATCTAAGAGATGGGAAATTTCCTCATTCGTCATAGTCCGCAGCCGTGCTCCCCCCGCAGTGTCCATGCGTGGCTTATAGATAAGGTCTGCGATAGGGGATACTCCGATGACACGATAACGAACCGCTTCCCGAAAGAGATGCTTCATATACCGTGCCCAGCTTACCTTTGTACGTTCGCCGTATGGGAGAGTTTGGAGTCTCGTAAACATATCCGCATATGTGATATCTGTCATGGGCCTATCCAGAAGAGGACCGGCGATATCAGCCAGCCACTCATAGATAAGCAGCGTATTCGGAGCTAACTCTTTCCGCCATGAGATATAGAGCATAGAAAACTCACGAAGCGTCATCCCCTCGTTCATGGGATCGATATCACCGATCTTCTTTACTTCTGCCAGCAGCTTCTCCTTCTCCTTATCAGAAGCTGCCTGAGAGCGCAGGGCATAGCCGCCTTTAGACTTCTGCTTCCACTTCCCATCCCGATCCCGGTAGGAGAGAATCAGCTGGTAGCTCGCCCCGCCATTCGTCTTCGCCCGCTTGCGGATGATAAATTTGTAATTCAGCTCCATTAGAAAAACCTCCGTTCATTGGAATGGAAACAGAGGCGGTACATGGTATAATACAGTTGTAATCCGCCTCATTGCATGGGACATTACACGCCAACGGGAGACTGCCATCTCCATCGGCACAGCCGTATCCATACGAATGTATGGGTACGGCTTTTTAACATGGAAGAGGAGTTTCGTTATAATCGTGATGTCGGAATAACCTACTGGGAGACCGCACGCGGAACCCGACGGCTAGTATAACGTCAAGGCTATACAAGGCAACCGGTTTATCAGAATTTGCAATATTCATAAAATGAATATTTCTTTTTTCATCTTATTATTGATTTGGCTTATTCAAAAGTTTTTTCTGCTCACTTTCGATCTGCTTGATACTTTTATCAGGAGTCGGTAAATCCTCTGGCATAGTACCGCCGAGTTCTTTGATCGTTTCGCGAACCTTCTTGCCGACAGCAAAGTGAGTTGTATTAGCTGCAGCTTTCCCTTTCACATGGTCACGGCGCAGCTTCTCGTCGGTCTGCGTGGCACGGAAGAGGTTAGCCGCCAATTCCGTACTGCCCATATGGTCAAGGATAGCCTGCCCTTTCTTCAACCCTTTACGCTTAGCGATATCCTGCGCCTTGAGACCACCATACAGCCCCATATATCCATAGTTTTGAAATATAGCATAGTCACGAGAGGTCTCTACCCCTGCATCGTGAGCAGCATCAGCGAGAGATTTGTTGTGATGCTTCAGCTCACCACGAATAGCCAGTCGCTTCTGCTCTTCTGATAGCCTTTCGAAATTCTCTGAAAGTTCCTGCTGGCGAGTTTTCACAGCGAAATAAGTCTGTGCCAATGCAACAGCCTCTTTTCTTGGATCGCCATTCATAGCAATAAGATAGCAGGCATAACGGGAAAGATGATAATCATCTAATCGTCGTTTAGCAGAACTGCCAATGTTAACCATTTCGTGCACGTGCACGAAATGGTCACGAACATCGTTTTTACTAGCAATACATGCATCTATTGCCTTATCTATTACTTTAGAGAAAAATCTGTATTCGCCATACTGAAGAACTTTTAATAATTCTCTCGCAGTCCAATATTCCATGCCATACTCATTGATATGTTTAATAGATTCAAAGAGAGATTCATTTATTGCGTTGATATCTTTAACCATGATAATCTCCTTCCTAACTTGCGATGTGAAGAAAATTCACATTGCTTTTCTCGTGCATTCAACTATAGCAAAAGTGCTGTTTTTGCTATAGCAATGCAATCAACTATAGCAAAACCCTCCAGAATGCAAAACACGGCACTAAAAACGCAAAACGTGAAATTTTACTGTTTGATCAGCGAATACTTCGCGACTGCTATAACTATATTGAAATATCTTCTAATTTAGTTATATATTTATGTTTCAAACCAGTAATATCACGGACAAAGCTTTCCACGGAAGGAGAAATATTCTCTGACAAGAAGGCCAAGGAACTATCAATCCCCTCGTAATTCACTTGGTACACATGATTTTGGCCGAAGAAGACAGCGATACAAATTAGTGCAGCTAGAATATCATCCTGGCCATAAGTGTAAATAGCACCGGGGCCTGATATTGGGAGATTAAGCTGTTTGTGAATATCCAGTTGGGGAATTGTAGCAACACGCGTAGAACGCTGGTCAATCTTGTGCGTGTATAATCGGTTATTGTGAGCACATTTATTTCGGATATCTGTTAAATAATAGAGTATAGAGCTAAGTGTTTTTGGAGCCAGTTTTGGATTTACTGTATGAGCGATGTCCTTCTTCATGTCGTCGGGCAGCAAATCATAGAAGTTAGCCATCGTACCGAACGAAATCACCGTGTTCAAAACCCATAAGGGAACCTGATTATATTTTTTTATGAAATGGCAGATAGCAGGATGCGGTTTTCTTGTCGAAAATGTCTTGATACATTTGTTCAACTTGTAGAGAAGAGAATTTACATGTTGCCTTTCTTTGGGGCTCCGTGTAAAAGAATTGGGACGCAAATAATTCCAGTGATTGGTACCAAAACGAGAGGAGAAATGAAGGGAAATCAGTGATTTCATTTGAGTTTCTATAATAGTGACACAGTTCAAAACATTACGCCTCAAATTGGCATCAAAGAGGTACAGTGTGACAATTTGCTCAAGAGTAGTTCCTTCTGTATAAAAATCAGAATGACGCAAATTCGATCGTTTTTTATCAATGAATGCGTCTTTATATCCATTGATTAAATTGTAATATCCATATTGAAGCAATATACTGGCAGAGTTTTCATCAAGCCTTACATTTCTGTTTTTTAAAATAGAAAGTTGCTCCTGAATCGTTGTTGCAGGGATATTCATAAATACCTCCAAAAAGAAAAAGGATCTTAATGCATGAACATTAAGATCCTTTTTCGGTCCGCTTTGTGCAATACGCCACGGCTCATATCTGTGTATATACTACACGAAAATGATCTTAATGTCAATTTTGAATATAAACTTACTGCTTGATCCGCGAATACTTCGCCACCGCCAGCCCGATGATCTGGATCGAAGTGCGGTAAAACCGCTCTTTTTTAATTTGCCGATCATTTGCCGAGGCGAAGGAGGCGATGGAAGAAGAGAACTAGAATCTTCTGAAATTTACGAAGATGATATTTCCGCATCTTTTTCAACCCGGGGAGCTTCAGCGGAGAGACGGAAGTCGAGGTAGTGATCCACCTCTTCCTTTCCGGCGGGGGATAGCTTGCGGTATTTCTTGATATGTTGTTGCTCAGCGGGAGTAACTTCCATAGTAAGCGCCTTGGATGATAAACCATTTTTTGTTTCATATCCCATTAGCCATGCGGGACTTACTGAAAGCGCTTCTGCAATTAAATCAATTTTATCCTGCTTGGGTTCGTATTTACCTTTTAAGTAGTCAGAGATTGAGGAAGCACGAATACCAGAACGTCTAGATAATTCAGCTGCAGTAATTTCTCTTTCATTCATTATTCGTTTGAGTCTTTTGATGAGCTCTTCTTTCATATTGACACCAACCCTTCTGTAGAATTCTTTTCTATATAATATACGGAAAACAGGACAAAAGCAACCGAAAACAGAATTAAATATACGGGAAACCGTTGACTTATTAAACGGAGTGAGTTAAGATATAGGCGTGATACGGAAATCCGTATAAAGTAAGGGGGTGAAAATATGGCAGTGAAATACGATTACAGATATTTAAGAGGATTCATCAAAGAGAATTTTGGCTCTAATGACAAGTATGCAAAGTTCTTGGGGATCGGTACAACCGCACTTTATGAAAGGCTAGCTTGTAATATCCCATTCAGGCAGACAGAGATAGATGCCACCGCTAAGTATGGTGGGCTCTCTGGAGATGACCTTATGCGTCTTTTTTTTACCAAAGAAATACGGAAATCCGTATAAACCGATATTTCCGGCGGCTATGAAAACCCGCTGGGGAAAGGCGGAAGCCATGCCACACAGTGAGAATCTGCTATCTCAGAAAGAGGTGGCCAAACGCTGGGGGTGCGACACATCAACCATCGCCCGACGGGAGAAAGACGGGCTGATTAAAAGGGCGCTCGCAATCCCGGGCGTATGGTACACCCGAGCCTCCGTCGAAAGGGCGGAAGGCCTGGAAGGGGACGAGAGCCCCATGAGCCCTTTTGAAAGAAGGCGTCTCGAGAAAAGGATCAGAGAGCTGGAGAAGAAAGTATCCGGCTATGAAGATCAGTTCTATTTCCTTTCGGACGCCATGGAAAGAGTGAAGAAGATGATGAATAGAGGTGAGAAGAGTGGATGAAAACGAATTCAAAAAATGCCGCGAGCAGTTGCTCGCGGCGGGGATCCCATTCGAAGAAGATCATATGTTCCTTTTCCCATCAGACGCAATAGCGCTGGAGGCGAAGAGGTTTCTCAAGAGAGATAAGAAAGAGGACCTTCTGGATTTCCAAAACTTCGAGAAGGCGGTGCAGCCACTGATGGATTACATGAGAAAACGCAGGAAGGAATCTCATGGGCTGGACGAAGCAGAAGTCGTAGTAAGATACGACGGCGCGAAACTCATGACGGGGCGATATGGGATACCGGAAGCGGAAACCAGCCGAGGGTCTCAACCGGATCCTTATGCCGATACCTTCTCAACAGATCGTCAAGATAGCGACGTGGATTCGGAGAAGAAAGCATAGCGGAGTGCTCTGCTTCAGGGACGTCTGCAAGAAACTCAATGCGGCGGCGACCGGGAAGAATCACCTGCAGGTGTCCGTCTTCATAACCGCTGGCGATAATGCCAGAAATATTTCGACGAAGAATCATAGGTATCACCTCCTTTCTGCTTATCAGTATAGCAGGAAGGAGGAACGCGGAGGAGAAATGACAGAAGAAGAGTTCATGGAAAGAAAAGAGTCCACCGTGCGCAGCTTGCTCTTGCAGTTAGCGGGAAAGGGGTTCACGGTGGATCAGGTGAATGAGGTGCTGAGAGCAGCAGCCAGCCTTGCAGGAATGACGCCTTTCACTGAAGGCGTTATCGACGAGTTGAATAAGGGGAACCCGTGGTATTAGGACGGCGGGATAACTCTTTGAGGATGCGATCATAGGCGCTCTGGTATGTGACGGCGAAGCTTTCTGGCGTTTGGACAGACGGTCCTGCGACAGTTATGCGATGCTTCAGCCACTCTAATGCCACGAAGTGCGCCTGCATTTCAAGATCATTCATTGCTTTCACCTCCTTTCTGCCTATCAGTATAGCAGGAAGGAGGAGTGTGGAGGAAAGATGACAGAAGAAGAATTGCAAGAAGAACAGAGAAGGGACTTTGAAGCGAGAAGAGATCTCGCATTTAAGCAGCTTGTGTGCGCCCTCAATGAAGGTGATGCCGAGATCTTCGATATCGAAGTAGAGAAGAACAAGGAAGGCGAGGACGTCGCATGGATCTACTTCAGAGATGGAGGGCTCGCACGCGTGAACATCTGCGGAGATACCATCATCACCGCGATCCGTGAGATCTTGAATTGTAAGAGACTGAAGGGAATGTGAGGCCATCATGAACGAGTACGAAAGACAGAGAAAGCTGAATGACATGCTTTTTGTCGTCTGCTTGCTTAACCTGGCGGCAGTCGCCGTGAATGTCTTTATTATCATTTGCAAATAGCAAGAAAGGAGAAGCCATGGACAAGGAAGAATTGGAAAAGCGGATGAAGCAGATGAACGAGAAGTTCGAAAGGTCCTTCGAGGCCTGGAGGAAGAAAAGGAATACAGCCATCAAGGAAGTACTGAATGTTTTGGTAGACAGTGACCTCACCTACGAGGAAGCCGTCAATGTGTTAGATGGATGCCGGACATATCTGCGGCACAACCTGAAGATCGAGAACATTGATCTCAATGTAGAGGAGAGAGAACCATTTTGACAGACAAAGAAGCAAAGACGCTAGGAGAGCTTGCCCTGAAAGCGGACATGCTCCGCCGCCAGTGCCGGGATATCGAAGAGAAGATGAAAGAGCAGAGAGCAGCCATGAAGAGAATGGCGGGGTACATGCTGACAGAGCTCGCCATCATCATGATCCTGGCATTCGCGGCAGGGATCGCTGTATGGAAAGGCTGATAGGAGGAAATCATGACCAACGCAGAAGCAGTCGGGACAGTCCATCGAATGATGGAGGCCCGTGAGCAAGAAGAAGCGAGAACCGCGGCTCTCGCTTCTCAAGTAGACGCGAAGAAATACGATCCTAGCGCCGCCCGCCGCGCCTTCTGGAAGGAAGTGGCGATCTATCCGCTGACGCTGTTGTGCGCCGCGGCATACACCCTCCTTATGGCGGTGGCACAATGACAACGCTGAACGATATCTTGGCACTCATTCCCATGGAAGACCAGTGGATCTACGTCTTCGATACAGAGGGAAACGAATACTATGAAGGATTCAAAGGGAATCTGGAGCTCAGCGAAGAAGGCGAAGGGCTGATCGTCGGCGGGCTTTATGGGAATGATACTGATACGAAAGATCCAAACTACGGCATCGTGCCGACCATCGAGATCGAGGTGAAAGCCAATGAGAGGCTGCTGGGTTAAGCTCTGGATGATCGGAGAGCAGCTGTGTCATGTGTCCATTGATCAGTCGGACAAAGACCCCAAGTGGACCATCATGGCAGCTGCCGCACTCATCAAGGAATATTGTAAAGAAACCGGGCTGGATCCCGCCATGACAGCGGAGCATATCGCCCGAATGTTGGAGAAGAAACATGATTGACGAAGGAATCATTATTGAATTCATGAAGCACATCAAAAGTCAGCTTTGTGAAGAACAGGCCAGAGCGGACAATGCGGATCATGAAGGAAGGACCAAAGACTACTTCTGGCACGCAGGCTACATCAGCGCCCTAAAAGAGAGCCTGAAAGAAATCGAAAGGACTACCGGCATCACCGGCGTTTACGGGAAGGAGGAGAGAGCATGCAGGACACATACACGAAAGCGGAGCTTGTAGAACGCTTCAAGGCGATGAAAAGGCATGAGATTGATCTGGCGAACGATTACATGAAGGAGGAGCGAGATGCCGGTGCCGAGTGGCATAGAGCCCGCGTCTCTTTACTGAAGGAGCTGATTGCTCTGACAGAGGCGGGTGCACTCTGATGATCTACTACTGCGCACGCTGCGGGAAACCCATCCCGCGAGGAAAAGAAATGATGGAAAAGATAGGCGGCCGCCTTGTGCCGACACATATGGACTGCCGCGAAAGATACAGCAAGAAGACATTGGACCAGATGATTCACGAAGCCCTGGACAAAGGACCGGGAAACGAACTTCGTAGAAAGATGAGGGGTAGAAATGACTGAGAAAGAAATCGAAGAATACATCGACAGAAAGATCAAGGAAATCAAAAAGGAAACCGAATGTGATGACTGCATCCTGCTCATTGGAAAAGATGGTAAAGGAGAAATGCGCATCGGCATCAACAATGAAGAAACTCTGGTGGTGTGTGCCTATCAAGTGATTAAAACCTTTGGAGAACTGGGAAAGAACCCATACACCAGACGGACCCTCCTTCTGAGAGAACTGACGCAGCATCTCATCAACGAAGTCAAAGAGGAAAGCGGCATGGTAAAAAGGATCTCCAAAAGAGGGAAGCCGGAGGCAGAAGATGATCCGTCTGTCGAGAAATAATAGGTACAAGCTCTTCGAGATCGTCCGCCTACGGGATAGAGACCTCTGGGATATCTATGAAAGAATGCTGGGCGTCCCGTGTCCGATGGGGAGAACCCACGTCCACCATGTTATTCCCGTAGCTTCCGGCGGAGAAGACATCGCAGAGAACCTCATCACCTTAGACCCGAAGACCCACTTCTACATATTTCACAACGGATTCGGGAGTGTGGATAAAGAATGGCAGAAAATCGCCCAGAAGTATCTGGCGAGCAAGGAGGTCAAGGCATGGCACGAAGAAAGAGAAGCAAGTTTGACAGCCCTATACCAGACTGCAGAAGCTACCCGTATCAAGAAGATCCGGAAGAACTGCTTGCCAGAGAAAAGACCAGGCTTCAAATACTAAGAGAAGACAATACCATCTGCCCTATATGTCATAGGAGTATGAAGCACACCCGTCATTGCCCTTATGAAAAAGCGGCCGTCTGTGAAGAACATTGTGAAACGTGTGAATACCATGTGCCAATGACAGCGGCCAGCAACGGGAAATGTTTGTACACGAAAAAGCCGCCTGCGGGAACAGGCGGCGAAGGGTGAAAGATAAATTCACGTTTTTCTATATGAGAGTATATCACGCCCTTCATAAAAAGTCCAGAAAAGCAAGGCATAAAGGGGATTTTCCGTCCCCTTTGCCCCCTTGTTAAGGCTATTATTTGGAGGACCGATGCCGTATCGAAAACGTATTTTCACCTACCCTGGAGGAAGGGTAGAAGAGAAGTATTTCACTTGCCGCCTGGGAGGCAAAAAGACACGTATCAAGAATTGCGGTAAGACCCCGGAAGCCGTGGCCAAAGTGAATGCAAGAAGAGCAGTAAGGCACCTGAAGGAATTGATCCTCACCAATTTCAAGCAGGGAGACCAGTACATCACCTTGACATATGCTGAA
Organism: Fusicatenibacter saccharivorans; assembly: GCA_963597545.1. Lineage (GTDB taxonomy): Bacteria > Bacillota > Negativicutes > Veillonellales > Dialisteraceae > Dialister > Dialister saccharivorans_A. Next base: position 43,248 of record CAVBQN010000003.1, on the reverse strand, counting down.
GAACCAAAAAACTATGAGGAGGCCATCCGCCATCTCACAAACTATATCAAGAGACTCCGGAGACGCTACCAGAAAGCCGGGCAGGAACTTCGCTACATCTACACCACGGAGTGCAAAGGAAAAAGGATTCATCATCACATACTGGTGAACAAAGTCCTGGAACAGCAGGAGCTTAGAAATGCATGGGGACACTCCAAGCTAAGTGCCTATGACATCATCGAATACCAGGGAGAAGAAAGGGACGCCAAGAAACTTTCCGCCTACTTCACGAAAGAGTCCAATATCACCGTAAGGGAAGGAAAGCAGAAAGTGAGATACGTTGCTTCCAGAAACCTTAAGAAGCCAGAAGTCCACTATCAGACGATCCAGTCCAAAAAGTGGAAAGAAAGACCACCAGCTAAAAATGGCTTCACCCTGATAGACGTCACGAACACCTACACCGAGTGGGGATATCCTCTGCAGATTGCAAGGTATGTAGAAATTCCCAAGAAGAAAAAGCGAGGGAGAAAAAATGAGTAAGATCTGTCCCCGGGTGCGGTGCCATCTTCCGAGCGAAAGGAGACATGGGGGATCGAATGAGAAAGCACGATGCACGCATGATCATTCAAAAATTCATAGGCAGAACATTCCGAGGGACAAGGAAAGCCTTCAAAGCCAAGAAACTTGAAACTAAAAGGAAAGGCCACCCGCAGCATCATCTCTACTGGTGCAAGAGAGAACCCATCGGGCAAAGACGGAAAATCGAGATCGAATTTTGGACCGGGTGGTACCTCAGCCTGCATAGCGGATACTTCCGGGAACAAGTATGCAAAGAAGCCGAAGAAAGAGAGAAAGCAGAATGACAGAAGAAGAGAATCCGAGAGAGCTAGACAAGCGCCTAAGAAACCAAATTCAAAACCTGCTCGAGAGTAAAGAGGGCAGAAACCTGTGGGCGGGAGAAATCCAATTCCAAAGTATCCAGCTGAATAACAGCAGTGCTTCCATCAGTTATGTCGATGCGGATGGTGTGAAAACGTTCACGTGTGAAGAGCAGCCGAGAGAAGAATTTAGAACCGCTATGGCGGCGATGAGCCTTTACTATACCGACATGGCAGGTGACTATAGACCCGAGAAACCGGTACAGGCCATTTTCGCGGTGGAGAAAGTAGTGCCAAAGCGGGATAAGAAATCCGGGGCGCTGAAAGGAGTGCGGCTGGGCGGGCGGTTCCGCCTCAAAGGCAGCCCTACCACGCAGCGGTTCAGCACGATCGAAGACATCACTCCGACTGATAACGTGCTCCGCATCATGAAGAAAATCTATGATGAAGCGGCGCTTTACATCAGCGGCGAGCGGAGAGAACAAAACCTTTTTAAAACGAGCCAGGATGATGAGCAGGAGTCAAGCAATGAGCGGGCAAATGAAGAATGATAGATTTTTCGATTTTCCGCGAATTGAATTGAATTGGATTGAAAGGAGAAAGAATTGAACAGCGTAGAAATATCCGGGAACCTCGCAAGAGACCCAGTCGTCAGATCCACTAAGACAGGGAGAGCCGTTGCCACATTTACCGTCGCCTCCAGTCGCCTCTATGTTACGCAGAATGGTGAACAGAAAGAACAGACCGCATGGATCAATGTCGTTGCCTGGGGAGCCATCGCGGAAAGAGTGGCCAACTTCTGCAAGAAAGGAACCTTCGTCTACGTCCATGGCAGCCTGAATACCAGATCCTACGATGACGACAGCGGTCAGAGGCACTGGATCATGGAAGTCGTAGCAGACATCGTAGCTGATCCCAAGTGGGGAGAGGGCGCAGCGTCATCCGGAGGAAGCTATTCCGGCGGATATAGCAAGGGATCCGGCGGTGCTTCCAATGGCTATGGAAACAATTCCGGCGGGTTTAACCAGTTCGGCCCTTCCAAACCGGAGCAGCGAGAAGAGAGCATGTTCCCTGCGAAAGGGCCGCAGGAAGACATACCATTTTAGGTAAATGAGAATGATTGAAGAAAATCCATAAGTGGTAAGTATTCGAGGGGGATCAAAGTGAATAGGCAGGAAAGAAGAAGGCTAGGCGTCAAAAAGAAGGACCCCATGGTTTCCATCAAACAGTCAGACGTCAATGCAATGAAACAAGAAGCCACCAAGAAAGGCTGCGAGTTTGCCTTTAACTTGATGCTTGCTATTCCGGCTATGGTCATCCATGACAAGTTCGGAAGCCTGATGAAGAAAGATGGCAGAGTGGAAAAGTTCGTAGACCTCTGCATGAAAGAGTATAAGTGCTATGAAGAGGGATACGTCACCCTGCAGGAGCTGGCTAAGTGCCTGCAGGACGAAGCAGGAGTAAAAATCAAAGGCTGGGAGGTAGAAGAAATCAAGAGATGACCATCGAAGAGCGAGCGGAAGCCCTGGCAAGGAAAGATTTCAATAAACTGAATATTCCGGAAACGGTGAAGAAGAGATCACTGCGTAAAAGACGCCAGGGCAAGACGCTAGTCTTCGAAGCAGGAGAACGTGGGATCCTCGTGAGATACTTCATGCGCTGCCGCGGGAAACACATATCCATGAAGCGCATTGTGACACATTTCCACGATGAAGAATTTGACAATTCTTCCAAACCACCGTAAGATAGTTATGAAATCTCCAGCAGATTTTCGGCATCCGTAAGGAGCCGGTACCTTTTACCCGCATATATCTCGCGGGCAACGATAAAAGATACCGGCTCCTTTTTTGCGTTTTTAGGGGGTGAGAGCATGGCCAAAGGGAAATGGGAGAAGTGGATAGAGCCGAATCATCTCTTGATTTTAGGCGCGTGGGCACGTGACGGACTGACCGACGAAGACATAGCGCACAACATTGGCATTTCCCGCTCCACCTTGAAGGAATGGAAGAAAAAGATTCCGGCCATATCGGCCACCCTAAATACTAATAAGGCAATAGCCGATATCCGAGTAGAGAATGCCCTCTTCAAAAAAGCGATCGGCTGCACCGTCAAGGAGAAAGTCATTTCCAAAATCAAAAACCCGGACGGCACAGTCACAGAAACCGAGAGAATAGTGGAAAGAGAGCTGCCACCGGATACAACGGCCGGGATCTTCTGGCTGAAGAACCGGAAACCGAAAGACTGGAGAGACAAGCAGGAAGTCGAGCTCTCCGGGAACGTAGGCATGACAGACGCGCTGAAGAAAGCGAGGGAACGAGTGAATGAACACCGAAATAGTAAGTGACCTTGCCGGACTGGCGAAAGCCCCCCCTCAGTTTCGTCTACTGGGCTTTCCCATGGGGCGAAGGACTCCTTACTCATCAGGACGGCCCCGAAGCCTGGCAGAAGGAAATACTGGGCCATATAGGCGAAAACGTATCCCCGGACAGAGTCATCCAGGAAGCCGTCGCCTCAGGCCACGGCATTGGGAAATCTGCTTTGGTATCCTGGCTGATCCTATGGGCGATCTCTACCCACGAGAATACCCGCGGCGTCGTCACTGCAAACACCGAGACGCAGCTCCTCACGAAGACATGGCCGGAACTCATGAAATGGCACGCCATGTTCCTTGCAAGAGATTTATTCAAAGTCACTGCCACTTCCATCTTCGCAGCCGAAGACGGCAAGGAAAAGAACTGGCGTATCGACGCCATCCCGTGGTCCGTGGCCAACCCGGAAGCCTTCGCGGGTTTGCATAATCAAGGAAATAGAACCATCCTCATCTTCGACGAAGCATCTGCCATTGACGATAAGATCTGGGAAGTCGCGGAAGGCGCACTAAACGATGCCAACACAGAAAGACTTTGGTGCGCCTTCGGGAACCCGACGCGAAACACCGGAAGATTCTACGACTGCTTCCACAAATTCCGTCCCTACTGGCATACGCTTCAGGTAGACTCAAGATCCGTCAGATTCTCAGACAAAGCAAAGATCTCCCAGTGGGAAGAAGCCTATGGAGCAGACAGCGACTTTTTCAAAGTCCGAGTCACCGGAGACTTCCCGGACGCCTCAGATTTACAGTTCATCCCATTAGGCCTAGTCAAGAAAGCAGCGCAAAGGAACCTGCATGAGGGGCAATACAAATTCGCCCCCTGTGTCATAGGTGTAGACCCCGCATGGTCCGGCGGAGACGCCACCTCCATCTACCTTCGTCAGGGGCTCTACACCAAGAAACTGGCAAGGATCCTCAAGAACACCAATGACATGACCATAGCCAACATGATCGCCCGCTTCGAAGACCAGTATCACGCAGCAGCCGTCAACATCGATTTAGGATACGGGACCGGCATCTACTCAGCTGGCACTACCATGGGGAGAGCGTGGAACCTCATCTCCTTTGCGGGCACATCCCCCGATCCGTCATGCGTCAACATGCGTGCTTACATGTGGTTCGCTATGAAGAAATGGTTCCAGACCGGCGGCGTCATCGAAGCCGACCAGACTTTAATAGACGACCTCACCCATGTGGAAATCAAACCCACCATGGACGGCCGCATTCAGCTCAGGTCCAAAGACGAAATGAAAAAAGAAGGCATCCCGTCGCCAAATGACGCCGACGCCTTAGCACTGACCTTTGCAGTCCCTGTCGTCAATCGGAAAAGGAACGGAAAAGCCAACACCAACTACCAGTTATTCTGAAAGGAGACACCATGTGCGGAAACCCATTTAAATCCCCAAAAGTTCCGGCGGCGCAGAAAGTCGATCCGACCGTCACCGACGTAACCAATTCTCAGGTATCAGACGACAGCGGTGACACCGAAGCCAGCAAGAAAAAGAAAAAGCAGGGATTCGCAGCCACACGTCTTGCGACGCTGCTGAGTAATGCAGGAAGCAAGGACACCTTAGGATGAATACCATCTTAGCCAGCGCCATGCCACCGGAAGCCCTTCCGGCGGATGGACAGAACATCAGAGCACCGGACAAGCACGCCGCCCTGTCACGGATCAAGCTCCTGAAGAACAAGAGAAACCCCTATATCGAACGATGGAAAGCCATCAGAGACTACGAACTCCCCTTCTTAGGAGAATTCGATGATACTGACGACGAAACAGATAAAGGCAGAAGACGCGACCTAGCCATCAGCAACGGCGTCGCATGGCTCGCCAATCAGGCCTTCGCAGCCGGTATCATGTCAGGGCTTACACCGCCTTCCCGGCAGTGGTTCAAGTTCGGTTTCTCCTCGGATCAGGAAAACATAGAAGCCGAGAGACTTCTTGACGAACGGCAGGCCATCGTAGAAGCCGTGCTGCACAGATCCAACTTTTACAACACCATCCACGCCTGCTACACAGAGCTTCCCTTCGGGCAGGCGCCTATCGCTGTATTCCCATCACCAGAGAGCGGCGTCCGCTTCCAGGCATTCACCATCGGCTCCTACTACATCGATACATCAGCAGGGAACCGCATCAACACCTTTGCCCGGAAAATCAAAATGAACGCCGACCAGATCGTACAGCAGTTCGGCAAAGACCATTTGCCAAGGAACGTACAAGACGCGTTCAATACCCCATCAAGGCGCTATGATATGGCCTTCGACGTGTGGTGGCTCGTCATGCCCAATGACAGCAAAAGGAACGGGCCATCGAATAAGGACATGCCATTTGTCTCCCTCTACTGGGTAGACGGGCAGGATCCCAATGAAAACGGCGGCTTCCTCTATACCGGCGGCTTCGAAGAATGCCCCGTATTGGTGGCCAGATACCAGGTCACAGGCAACGACTCCTACGGGAAAGGCCCCGGATGGTACGCCGAAGGCGATGCCAAGTCCCTGCAGATCATGAAGAAAGACTTCTTGACCGCGATTGAACTTACCGTCAAGCCGCCTTTGACCACGGATGCCAGCACCTATCAGAGCGGCGTCAACTGCTATCCGGGCGGCGTCACTGTCACCAATACCCAGATGGGAGGGCAGGGAGTCGTTCCCCTGTTCCAGGCGCCGACCAATTTGCAGTGGATGGCGCAGGAAATCCAGAGACTTGAAGACACCATCAAGAGGACCTATAGCGCCGACCTCTTCCTCATGCTCGAATCCATCGATACCCCGCAGATGACCGCGAGGGAAGTCATGGAACGCCAGCAGGAAAAGCTGCAGCAGCTAGGCCCAGTCGTCGAAAGACTCCAGGACGAATTCTTAACACCCATCATCGAACGGGTTTACAACATCCTTGAGAGAAACAACATCTTCCCACCCATTCCGGATGAGCTCGCAGCCGAACTCTCCGAAGCCGACGTGAAGATCGAATACATTTCTCCACTTGCCCAGGCACAGAAGATGAGTGGCCTTGTGAACATTGAGCAGGCCCTCGCCTTCGTAGGTCAAATGGCGCAGTTCTATCCAGAGTCCCTGAAGATGGTAGATCCCTTAGGCACCGTCAAGAAATACTTCGACCTCTTAGGCGCTCCGGCGGCCATGCAGAGAAGCACAGAAGAAGCCCAGCAGCTGATCCAGCAGGAACAGCAGGCCATGATGCAGCAGGAAGAAGAGCAGAAACAGCTCGCACAGGCGCAGGCACTGGCCCCTGTCGCACAGGCAGCCAAGAACCTATCTGACGCCGCGCAGAACGGAAACCCCGCTCTGCAGAATCTATTAGGCGTCAACGGGCCAGGAGGACCATCCGTATTATGAAACACGCCATCGTAGACCCAAATTCCAGAGACGCCCGCTGGCAGAAATACTTTCAGCAGTGTCAGAAAGACAAAGATAAAGACGCCATCCAGAAAGTCGTCAAGACCGAAGAAGGAAGGTGGATCCTTTCTCGGATCCTCAATATGAGCGGACTCAACACCAGCTCCTACACAGGGAATGCCGAGACCTATTTCCGCGAAGGAAGAAGAGAAGTCGGCATCGAAATCACCAACCTGATCCTTGACACCCTAGGCCTTGAAGAAGGACATAAGTCGCTGCAGGCGATTGACAAAGATTTCATAGACTTCAAGATCCGGCAGAACTGGATATTCAACAAGGAGGACTGAATATGGATACCCAGAACAATAACATGAACACTGGAACCGATCAGCAGACACCACAGAACACACCGACAGACAATCAGCAGAACTCACAGGGCGCAGAAGCCCAGGGAAACCAGAACCAGCAGACACCGCAGGACAACAATCCATCCGGCGGCACCCTGTTATCAGGAGCAGGGAAAGCCACAGGTGCTCCGGACACCTATGACTTTACTGCATCCCTTCCAGAAGGAATGGAACTCGACCAGGACACCGCCGACTCCTTCGGCGAGCTCGCACGAGGCATGAATCTCACGAACGAGCAGGCCAATGAACTGGCCAAATTTGGCTATGACTGGGCGGGCAAAGTCGGGGAAGCCTACCAGAAGGCGCAGCAGGAAGAAGCAGACGCTAACGCCGCTGCAGCCATGAAAGAACTGGGCAAAGATTTCGAACCCACAGTCGCAAGAGCCGGGATCCTCATGAACTACCTTGAAAGGCAGATCCCAGGCATCCGAGACTCCTTCGCAGGATCCGCTGTATTCTCATCCCTTCCCATGCTGAAAGCCTTCGCCATCCTTGGCGATCTGATTTCCGAAGACGGCGGAATCAAGACCAATACAGCAGCCGCCACCAAAGAAGACAATCCATACCCCAATACCGATTGGGAATCATTAAAAAGATAAGGAGATAAACCATGGCAACCATTGGAAACCTTGCACTCAATTTCAATGACCTCCGAAAGCGTCAGGCACCGGATGGCACCATTGATCACATCATCGAAGTATTAAAACAGTCCAATCCCATCATGGACGACATCAAGTGGAAACAGGGCAATCTGCCGACCGGTAACCAGACCACGCAGCGCACCTCAATCCCGACACCGTCCCTCCGCGCCATCAATAAAGGCGTGCAGCCGACCAAGTCCAGCACCAAACAGGTAAGAGACACCTGCTGCATTTTGGAAGCCCGCTCCCGCGTCGACATCGAACTCCTTCAGCTCGAACCGGATCCGCAGGCATTCCGCCGCTCTGAAGACGACGCGCATATCGAAGGCTTCTCTGAAAAAGTCGCCAGCATGATCTTCTACGGCGACTCCGACGAAAATCTTGATGAATTTAACGGCTTCGCGAAACGCTACGATCACTTCGGCGGAAACAAAGGAGACTACTCCTATCAGGTCAGAGACGCAGGCGGCAAGACCAGCGGCGCCCTTTCCTCCGTCTGGTTTATCGGATGGAGCAACAGCGTTTCCGGTATTTACCCGAAGTACGGCTACGCAGGCCTTAAGATGAGAGACCTCGGAGAACGCACCGTAGAAGACGCAGAAGGCGGCTCCTATCAGGCGTTAGAATCCCTCTTCACATGGAAGCCGGGCCTCATGGTGGCAGATCCCCGCATGGTGGCAGCCGTCAGAAACATCGATACCACTACTCTCCTCAAAGCCACCGACGCGCAGAAGAAGAGCTTCATGGATCAGCTCATTTATGCGAAGAACTCCCTCAGAAGAATCCAGGGCGAAAACATGAAGCTGGGTATCTACGTATCCGAGAAAGTCTACGACTTCCTCGAATCCTACCTCATGGACAAGAACCACGTTCACGTCACCCGTCAGGACTTCGCGAACGGTACTTCTGTGCTCGCACTCTTCGGCATCCCGGTATACAAGGAAGACGCCCTGAAGGATACCGAGACACTCATTACCGAAGCATAAGGAGGACACCATGATCTACGACAAAGAAAACGCATTCATTTTTGATAAAGACGTATCCACCACCCCGGACGTCATCGCAAACGGCATGGGAGGGAACGCAGGCGATGAACTCTTTCTCGCTGCCAAATTCGCCTCTCCACTTACGGCGGCCGCCGTGATCACGCTGAAGACGGCAGACAGCGTCGCTTTGGATAGTGCGGCCACCCTCTGCACACTGACAATCCCGGTAGGCGCACAGAAGGGCTTTATCAAAGTCCCCTACGGTGCAAAGAAATTCTACGGCATCTCCGTTACCGGCCCTACCAGCGGCAAGTGCACCATCGCCCTCACACTGGACAGCGAGCTTGAATGAAAGAGATCCACTTAGGTGAGATCGGGAAAGGAAAACTGGAAGACCTTTCCCCCAATGAACTCCGCGCCCTCTGCTGGAAAGAAGGCATCGAGATCAAAGGGGACATAAAGACCAAGAGACAGCTCATCGATCTCATCAAGAAACACTAGGAGGAACCATGTACAGCACAGATATCTGCAACATCGCCCTCTCCTCAATCGGACAGGGGCAGATCGCTTCCATCGACGAAGACAGCGAGGCAGCGCGTCAGTGCAAACTCTACTATGAACTGACAAGAAAAAACCTTCTTTCCTCATTCCGCTGGGGCTTCGCAGAAAGATCGGAAAAACTTGCACTAGTAGACACCACTGTCCCGAAATGGGAATTTGCCTATGCACTGCCAAAGAAATGCTTAGTCGTCCGCCAGCTCTACAACAAGAACGGCGACATCATTGAAACGGATGAATCTGCCAAAGATGATACCTATCACGAGTTTCAGATCGCCCTCATGAACGAGAGCCAGAGGATCATCATGGCAGACATCGAAGATGCATGGATGGACTACACTGCAGATATCGCAAACGCTGAACTTTTCGACTCCTCCTTTGCCGAAGCCCTGGCCCACAAATTAGCGAGCAACATTGCCATGCCATTAAGCGGCAGCCAGAACATGGCACAGTCACAGTACCAGCTCTACCAGATCGCCATCCAGCAGGCCATGTACACCTCTGCGATCCAGAACCATCACAAGCCTTCCTATCCAACCAAGTACTTTGACGCAAGGAGGTAACGATGAGAGAAACCATCTATCTCATGCAGTCATCCTTTGCAACCGGCGAAGTATCCCCTGAAGTCGCCAGCCGCATAGATATGGAGAAATACCAGGCCGCTTTACTGCAGGCCGAGAACTGCTATATCAGGCCTTATGGCGCTGTATACAAAAGGCCCGGATCCATATATTGCGGCATGGCCAAGAAGAATAAAGTTCGTCTGATTGAATTCAAGTCTACCGTGAACCATGCCTTTCTCCTTGAAGTAGGAGAAGGGTATATCCGCATCTGGAAGGACGGAAAATTTACCAATCAGGAAATCGTGACGCCTTACAAGGAATCCGAACTTCCTAAGCTCCGCACCTGCCAGAGCGCCGACATCATGTACATCGCCTCCGGCACACATCCCGTCATGCAGCTCAAACACTATTCTGATACCGACTGGCGCTTCGAAGAAATGGTGATGAATAGTCAGTACTTCGATGAGTCCTTATCCGTTAGTAACAACGTGGTAGACAAGACATGGAATAAAGCCGGAACATACGCATGGGAATGTCACAAGACAGGGAACTATACTGTGACCGTAGCGGGCGGCGGTGGCGGTGGAGCCGATACCGTGAGCCACTACAGAGACAGCAGACACAAAGAGGACGGAAGTACGGTAGAAGCTGCCGGAGGTATCGGCGGGAATGGCGCTGCTGTATCACAGACTGTCTACTGCAAAGAAAATACCACTTACACCATCACCGTAGGGGACGGCGGTGAAAAAGGATCACCGGGGAATTCCGGCGGAAATTCCACTGCCTTCGGACTCACCGCGCAGGGTGGAGGCGGGGGACAACTGGGTACATTCACCGGTAAAGCTAGGGTAACAGGAAGACCGCACAGATACTACCGCGTATATACGGGGCATGCGGGCGAAGCAGGCATCTCCTACGGCAATGGCGGACAGGGAAGTTATAACAAAGGGAATCCAGGATGGGTGGCCGTCAAATCCATGGATGAGCCCACACTGACTGTCTCCGGCACCGCAGGTGAAGTCACGCTCTCCTCGGATAAACCTTTCTTCTCTGCAGACATGAAAGGCATGTGGATGAAGATTTCTCAGGACATTGCCTCCAAGTCCGTCACCGCCAGCGGGGCCATGACCACAGATCCCATACCGGTAGGAAACGGATGGAAGATCATCACCCATGGCACATGGACGGGACAGGTGGTCATCCAGAAATCCACGAATGACGGCGAATGGAAAGACTTCAGGACCTACAAGTCGAATGACGACAACAACGTCAGCGAATCCGGCACCGTCGATGAAGCAGATAATGTCAGAATGAGACTTGTCACCACTGCCGGTAAAGCCGACCTCACATCGACCGCCTACACCAAGTCCGGTATCATTCAGATCGAAACTGTGAATTCAGCAACCAGCGCCACCTGCCTTGTGAAAAAAGTCATTGGCCAGGCGGGGAAAGTCGACAGCTACTCCTTCGGCGCATGGAACGAAAAATACGGCTATCCAAGGACGGTGGGATTCTTCCAAGATAGATTGATATTCGCTGGGACGAAGACGCAGCCATACGTCCTATGGATGAGCAAGACTGGAGACTACAACAATTTCTCCGTCGAAAAAGCCTCCGGCACCGTGACAGACGACAGCGCCATCTGCCTTTCCTTTATTTCCCGTCAGCAGGCGGAGATCAAGCACATCTGCCCGGCAAGCGACCTCTTCGTCTTGACTGACTCCAATGAATGGATCGTTTCCGGCGGCAGCACCGTCACACCGTCCAAATGCACCAACAAGGCGCAGACCTTCCGCGGATGCACGGAAGTCGAACCTATCTCCATCGGCAGCCGTCTGATCTACGTGCAGAAACGGTCCCAGACCGTGCGAGACATGGCCTACTCTTTCGAGACCGATTCCTACGACGGCATGGACCTTACACTTTTGGCCAAGCACCTTTTGAGAGGAAAGACCATCGTAGACGCTGCCTACATGCAGGATCCCGACTCCAGACTGTATTTCGTCCGTTCCGACGGGGAAATCATCTGCCTCGCCTACATCAATGACCAGAAAGTCTATGCATGGTCCCATATCATCACAAAAGGGAAGTATCTTTCCGTATGCACCGTGGCAGCCGAAGAGACCGACGAAGTCTACACCGCCGTTGAAAGAAACGGTAAAACCTATATCGAGAAGATGGGAACAGACAAAGACTCCCAAGATCCGAAAGACTACATCATGACCGACTGCTCCAAAGTACTCACCTTTGATGAGCCTGACGATGCAGCGTCAGTAGACTGGATCACCGGGACAGTTTCCGTATTGGCAGACGGGAAATTCTTCGAAGATGTAGAAATCAAAGAGGGGACAGTGACACTTCCCACCAAAGTTTCCTACATGATCATCGGATACCCCTACCGGATGACCATCGAACTGCCTAACGTAGAAATTCAGGCACAGAACGGCACCATGCAGGGGAGATATAAAAACGTACGCACCGTTTCCCTAAGACTGCTGCACACCTTAGGCGGCAGTATCGGAAACGGCGTAGGAAGAAATGACACCATCAAGTACGAGGAGCTCTCCGATCAGAAGATCCGCCTCTACACAGGAGATAAAGAAATCACCATACCCAACCAGGGCGTAGAGAAGAACGGACGAGTCATCATCACCTCTTCCGATCCCTACCCCTTCTACCTGGCAGCATTGATCAGAGGAGTGATCGTCAGTGAATAACAGCTACTACGGCGTGGACATCCGCACCATCGACAGCCTTGCCATGGCCGACCTTTTATCCCAGATCCTCGCGGGGAACATTCGAAAAGAAGACAGAGAAGAATTAGAAGCCCAGGGGCGCATGCCTTATGGCGGCCTCTATGAAAGCATGACAACTTCCATAGAAGCCTACTATGCCATTCATGAGAACATGCCGCTCGCTGCCTTTGGAATCGGCCTATGCCCGGAGGGATGCTCCATCTGGATGCTCGGAACTACTATATGCGAGCGCCACAAGAAAGCCCTGGTCGCCTGCATGCAAGACTACATCAAGGACAGCTTGAAGAAATACAAAGTCCTTACCAATTACATTTACAAAGACAACACCAAAGCCCTCCGCGTCATTAAAAAGATGGGAGCCGCCTTTGGGGAAGAAGTAGAAACGGGCGGGAAAACCTTCGTCCGCTTCACATTAAAGGAGTAACTATGTGCAGCGTATCCGCCGCCCTGATCGGCTTAACCGCCGCGCAGGGCATCACATCCATGGCCTCTGCTCATCAGCAGGCCAAAGCACAGAGCGCCTACTACAATGCCCAGGCAGATGCTGCCGAGCAGAACGCGAGAATCGCAGACAAACAGAGAGAGCAGATTTCTGACCAGTACCTGCAGAAACAGCAGCAACTTGACGCCAGAAGACGATTAGTCATTGGCCAGCATGCGGCAGAAGCAGGAGCAAGCGGCCTCACAAGCTCCGGATCCGTGCAGGACATGGACGCATCAGCTATCGACGAATGGAGAAATTCATCCATGAATCTTTTAGGCAATCAGAGAAATGACACCAAGAGCGCCTACATCAATCAAGTGAACTATATCAATCAGGCAAACAGCGCAAGAGCTGCTGCCTATAATGCAAGGCAGCAGGGGAAACAGGCCATGTTTGGCACACTTCTTTCCACCGCTGCTTCCATCTACGGCGTAGCCAAGACCTACGGGAATGCGACGGCAGCTAAACAGTCAGCCTCCGGCGGACTTCACCACCAGGCGGCTATGAGCGGAATGCCGGAGACCATGACAGATCAGGTATATGCCATGAATCAGTACAAGACGCAGAAACTTTCCTTGACCAAGAGTCCCTACTCATGGCTGGGTGGTGGCTTCAAGATCGGGAGGTAAAGCATGAAACTCTCTCAATTTTCAGGGGATATCAATAAGAACATCATGCAAGGGAAGATCATCCCGACCACGACACTAGAAAGCGCAGGAGGGAATACCGCAGGACTTACCACCTTAGGGAAGGCTGCAGGTGCCGTATCGGACATGCTGGGGAAGGTATGGCTGAAAGACCAGAACGATAAAATCTTTGACGCCAAGAACGACTACGAGCAGCGCATCAATTCCCTCATGGACGATGAGAACACCGGCCTTTTCAATACCCATCAGGGCAAGGCTGCCGAGAACCTGCAGAAAGACTACACCGACCAGGAACAGAAGATTTATCAGCAGGTCCTGCAGGATCATGGTATCTCTTCTGATTACGCCGTCCGAGCTTTCGGGGAACAGAGAGCACAGTCACAGACCTCGAACCTTCGCATGATCGACAAGTACCAGCGAAAGCAGATGGAAGACTACGCAGGAAATCAGATTTCCTTGATGACCAGCAATATGGTGAACCAGTCCGTCAAAGACCCCGACTCCCTCATCACGAACTTCGGGAGCTGGGAGAAGAATACCACTGCTATTCTGGCAGGCCTCAGCATGGATAGCGCAGCTATTGACGTCAAAATGAAAGCACTGAAGAACGATAAAGCCAAAGAGATCATGCAGTCCTATCTCACTACTGGTGACTACAGCGCGGGCCTCAATGCCATCGCCTACATGAAATCACAGGGAATAGACGAACCGACACTCAAGGCTTACAAAGACCAGTTCCTTCAGAAGAAAATGACGCGAGAAATTAAAAGCAGCGCCGAAGACTACGTCAAAGGAAACGGACTGAACCTCACTACCATGACATGGGAGCAGTTCCGGGATGCATGGAGGAAAGACCACCCGACGCCGGTCCCTCAAGGGAAAGGCAGCGTCACGGGAAATCAGATCGCGGAATTTGCCAGAAACAACTACACCGAAGGCGATCAGTGGATGGGAAGCGTCACCAAAGATCCCACCATCCAGTGCGATTCATGGACCGCTGATGTCTACGCCAAGACCGGCCTTTTCCCGGACGGGACAATCACGCACGGTTCCGACTTCGGAGACGCCTATCACAAGGCGGGTGACGGGTACGAGCCGCAGGCCGGGGATTTCATCGACGGGGAAAAGCACGTCGGCATTTATTTAGGGAACGGCCAGTACATGGCCAGAAACTCTTCCGGCGGCATCCACATCGGGAGCATGGACGAATGGAATGAATGGTTCGGCAAACCCATTGGCTATGGATCCGTGGCAGAGGCCAAGGGCGAAGCGGCGGACGACATGTCAGATGAAGAACGAGCCGAGCTGCAGGACAAGAGCGACGCTGCCTTAAAGCAGCGGTACGCAGAGATCCGCTCGAGCCAAGTAACCTACATTCAGAGCCAGGTGCGGAACATCACCAAAGGAATCCTCGAAATGGAGCAGAACGGCTCCACGCCCGGCCAGGCGTATGAGTACGCCGCGAATATTGTGAACAACGATCCCTTGCTGAAGGACTCTTCGGCGGGCGTCACGCTCTTAGGTCGTCTGATGAATCAGAAGAGAACCTACGAAAATTCACAGAACAGAGCTGCCAATGCAGGAAGAGGCCTTGATACCAGCGGCTGCCTCAAAGAGAAAGGGTTCAACGCCTTAGAAGGATTTATCGGGACGAAAATCAATTCCATCGAAGACCTCGACAACACCATCAAAGACCTGCAGGAAGAAGGCGTCTACCTCACTGCCGAGCAGGATGCCAAGATTCGGAAAGACGTCATCGACTGCGGAAACGGCGTGGGAACCTTTGCCGTCAAGATCCCGGATGATGATGCCACCATTGCGGCCATGTGCTATACCAATACCTCCGCCGTCACCTCGACAGCGAAAATGCTCATTAAGAGAGAAATCATGGATTTCAAAAACGAGCAGGGGAGAGATCCTGATAATGAAGAACTCCGTACCATCTACTACGATGTAATCGGGAAAGAAGGCCTCGACAGCACTGGTAAAACGAAAATCGGCGGGATTAACATCTTCGGCGTAAACCTTTTCGGGAATGACTACGAAGCCCCAACCATGAGCAAAGCGCAGGCCTACAACGATCACATCAGGGAAACGTCGCAGGCCGTAGACGAAGATGGAAATCCGAATGGCTTCTACATTGACGTGGACTACGGGAACGGAAAGACTGAGACCAAGTGGGTATCTGATGAACAGATGAGACAGATTTCCAATGGAGAATTAAGCGTATTCGATATTTGAGAGGAATCACCATGGACGAAGAAATTTTAGGAAGCGTGCTGCATGGGATCAAGCCGAAAGACTACACACCCATAAAGGTGAGACAGACACCGGAATTTGGCGGCATTCAGCTGACTGAAGAGCAGCAGGCCAAGAAGGATAATATGGAATCCGTCAAGGATGGAGAGATCCTGCCCTTAGGCGGCTTCACTGACACCGTAGAAGCCCAGTGGGAATCTGCCAAAGACCTTGTGAAATCCACTGACGTATACAAGAACCTTTTCGGAAACAGTGCACCGGATGATAACCGCCTTGAACAGTCTGAGAAATTAGGAAGTGCGCTAGGCATTGCCCCACAGCTGATTGCCTCCGATCCGGATATGTACAAGGCGGCCGTCACCACCTATGAGAGACAGAGAAACGCAGCCGCACTGAACAACCAGCCATTTTCTGCCAAGACCTTGAATGAACTCTACCCGGAACTCGACACAGAAGACCCCGTGGCCACCACCATCGCGCTGAAGGACTATACCAACATCCTGAAGAACCGAGAAGCAGCAGCGCAGGGCGCGGCGGTTTATACCATGCCGGAAAGCAAGCTCACCGATCTTTCCAACGTTATTGGCTACCTCTACGACACCGGCACCCATTTTGCGGGCACCGCCTACGAAGCCGGGCAGGCGCTCGACGCACAGAGCGAGCTCATGTACAAAGCTTCCATCGGGGAAATCTCCGATGAAGAAGTAGAGAAAGCCATCCCGGGACTCATGAATGCGCAGAAAGCATATAACGCAGAAATCGGGGACTCCTATGTGGCCAAGATTGTAGGGGAAACCATCTCCCAGCTTTCCATGCAGAAGAATATGATCATGCGCGGCGCAGCAGAAATCATCGCTCCGATCGCCCCGTTGGCGCAGCCTATCTTAGCTGCCACCAAAACAAACCTGCCGCAGATCGCCACCTTAGGAGCCGCATCCGCAGCGAGCGCCGTAGGAGCAACGGGAGCTGTGGCAGGAGCAGCCGTCACAGGAGCGGCTGCACTGGCAGGGCTCATCGCCTTAGGCACTGCTTCCGTCTTCACAGGAACCTATAGAGCAGAAGCTGGACAGGCGTATTGGGATTGGCGCACCAAAAAGGGTAAAAACGGGAAATCTGTTTATACCCGAGAGCAGGCCATTGGCCATGCCAAGAGAGTCGGAAGGATCAATGCAGCCATTGAAACCGGTGCATGGGAGCTCGCACTCAAGGGCATCACCAAAGTATGGGGGAGCGACGCAGCCAAAGCCGTCATCAAGAACGAAGCCGCCATGAAGAAACTGATCGGCGTAGGGAGAGCAGCCGTAGGAGCGAAAGCCATCGGATACGGTGCGAAACAGTTTGCCAAAGTGGCAGCGCCTGAGATTGCCGAAGAAGGTCTGCAGTCTCTTTCTGCAGATATCGATACAAACCTCTTTGGGAAAGAAACTGTTCCCGTAAGAGAGATGATGGGAAATGCCTTGGACGCCATGATCGAAGCTATCCCCTCCGTTGTTGGTATGTCGATCGGCGGTGCTGCTTTAGCAGGCGCGGGGGCCCATAGAGCCATGAAGAGAATCACTGGCCTCTCCGAAATGAAAGACGCCGTTATCGAATTCAAACGTGAGAACGAAAGATCCATGCTGCAGAAACTCATGGATCTCCGCTCCGAATCGTCCCTTTACAAAAAAGCACCGGAAACCTACCGGAAGACACTGCAGAACCAGCTCGATCATACCGGATCCGGCACGCTTTACATCGACGCTTCCGCAGCGGCCGAAAATGAAAAGACACACGATGCCTTAAACAAGCTCGTAGAAGATGGCACGATCACCGCTAAAGAATTAGATGACGCCATCAAGACCGGCAAGCCCTTAGAGGTAGAGACAGGGAAATATATGCAGACCGCCACCCCCGAAACCCATGAAGCCCTTTCCGACTACACCACCATGGACAAAGGAGAAAAAACGATCCATGCCATCCGAGAAGAGCGGCAGCGCATGAAAGACATGATCGACATTGTCACCATGACACGCGAAAAAAGAGAAACGGCCGCTACAGAAAAAATCTTGAACGACCACTTCTCCGATGATACCGATATTGGAAGAGAAGATAGGGACACCGCAAGAAAAATTCTTTCCGGCGGCTTAGATCATATCGAAGACACCTGCAAGACCATCCTCCAGGAAGCCAAAGACGCATGGGGCGAACTAACCGGCGTCAAAGAACTCCAGGACTACATGGAACGGAGAAAGACACAGGACGCGAATTTTTCCAATGAAAAAGGCGTCGATATGTTCGACGTCGGGGAAGGGAAAGATCGGGTACATCTCAGAGTTTCCAAGAACCCAGATTGGTATCAGGATTTTTATGGTACATACGGAAGAGCACCAAACCAGCGTGAACTCTACGATATCGCTCAAGAGAAAATCATTGCCGAGAATGATAAAGGCGATGAAGAATCCAAAGTGGCCATCGCTGAGATCGAAGAAGCGAAAAAGAGAGTCGAGTCCATCGAGAGAGTGAGTGAGACGCTGAAATCCTTAAACAAGGAAGATCTCATTGCGCAGACATTACTGGATCCCGAGACCTATGAAGAAGCCTACAAGCCGCTCCTTGAGGAAATCAAAGCCGCAGGAAACGGCGCCGTCACCAAAGCCGCGCGAGACTCCGCCTTAGTCTTGGCAAAGATCGCAGAGAACTTCCATAAGAATTATGGCGTGCCATTGAAATTGGCTATGATTGCCGCTGGTGAAGTCAGTCCGGAGACCACGCATCAGCTGAACCAGTCCGCCATCGAGAACGAACTGCAGCTTGTGAAAGAGAAATACTGGAATACTGATGAATGGATGAAAGCCCCAGACGGTACACCGACAAAGCTGACCGAGCACCAGTGGCTGATTGCTCATAGCGAACCTTTCAAGAAATGGTTTGGAGATTGGGATACTGTAGAGAAAATAAACGGGTTAATCAATGGAGTCCATGTTGAATTGGCCGAGAAAGAAATGCAGCACTTTCAGAAAATGGATTTTAAAGCGGCCAAGGAGGAAGCTAAAGACGTATTCAGAAAGCTATTTTCAACGGTCAAAAATAATACAGGTTATCCGGAACCAGCTGCGGTTAAAAGAAAAGATGGTGAAGAGATTGTCGTTCCCATGTCAGCATTGAAGGAAATTCGCAGGCATTCTGCTGACAGAAGAGTATTGGTGGCGGTATCGAGGCTGCCGGATATTATTCGAGATTCCACGTTTTTATTTGAAAGCGAAAAAGATCTCACAAGGAACAAGCGCCTGAATCAAACCACTACGGGATATCGCTATTATGGGATTAAGGTAGGGAATAAACCGGGACAGTACATTAGAATTGTTGTTCGCACGGATGAAAACGGCAAACATTATTTATACGACATGGATTTTAATGGGGCAGATAAAAATAAAAAAAGCCCTCATCAGACCATGCTGCTCGATCCCAAAAACGAGTCACAGTCTGATAAGAGCTTCTTTATCCATAGTATACAGGAATGGCTGGCAAAAGTCAAAGAAACTACCGATAAAATCGGGGGAAATGGAGAAGTCCTAGCGAGCGTCGTAAACGACTTCGAAGGGAGCAGCACCTATCATCAAATGGCTGAAGAATATGCCCATGACGTTCTATCGGGCAAGTTGACAAAGAAGGGCATGGCCGAGCGACAGCTGGACGCAGATGAGAAATCCTTCGCAGATAGCGTAGATCGTTTCATGGCAGGAAAGATTTCCACAGATACTATCCAAGTCATGAGGACTCCGCTTGTGATGAGGCTTGTGGGAGCTGAAGTTCTGCCGGTTGAAATTTCTGTATCCGACTTGAAAAAAGTTTTAGTAGACAAGCATGCGGATATCACTCCGGACATCATGAAACAAATTCCACGTGCACTTACGGATCCGATGATGATCTTTTCTACATACAGTGGGAAAAACGGAGAAGCACGTAAGGTGATCGTGCTTGAGCTCAAGGACGAGAATGGAGCTACCATCGTGGTTCCTATGGAATTGGAACACATGAGCGACGGGTATAAAGTCAACCGAATGACAAGCACTTACGGGAAGACGGATAGAAAAACCGGAGAGCCATCGAATGAGTGGTTTAAAAAGCAACTAGAGGCAGGGAATCTTGAGTATGTCAATAGAAAAAAGGCTACCGACTGGATTTCTACAGAGCAGCCCGATTGGCTCATACCTAAAGAAAAAGTCGATAACCTTTTATCTGCTCCTAATGTAGCAAATGAAGAAGACCTTGTCAAGCTGAAAAGCGAAAATCCCACCTACTACCAGACGGCGGCAGACAAAGACCTCGTCGTCTATCACAATGTTTCTACTGGCAAATTGAGAGAAGCCATCAAGCTGGGCGGGCTCCTGAAAATGGCAGCCGTGAAGGTCATGCAGGAGAACAGCGCGCCACAGGACCAATACTGGCAAATCAATCCCGACATAAAGGGCGACACGGTCCTTCAAGTCGTCGATCTGACAGAGGCGGCTAAGGAAAGGGGAATCATTACCCCGCAGCAGACGAAAGCCTTCTTGCGCACATTGGTAGGAAACTTTAACGAAGAGACGGCCGACGGGAAAGCGATAATCAAGATATTAAAGAAACGCATTGATCATGTGGCTTATTCAAGTAAAATTAAACCGACGCAGGAAGTAAGAGACGTTTGCAATAATGGCATTTTTAATTTGAAGGAATTAGTAAATCATGCGGTTCTGGTAGAAAGTAACCCAAATGAAAAAGTAAAACGTGATACCGGGTTAAGCACAGCGCAGAAAAGAAAACAGCGGGAACGGAACGCGGTACTCAGTTATCATCGTTTCTATGTTCCTGTACGAATTGGCGATACTATATACACCGTGCGGCTAGTGGCAGAGGAAGGGCGAAATGTTATAACGCTTAATCCTACCATGCTAAATCTATATGATGTAATAGCCGATAAAGAGCAAAATAAAAAAAGACGCGAACCCCTCCCGGGACCACCCGGTAACGGGCTATCCCTGGTGGAGGACGGTATCGCGCCTTTTGATACCATTACTATAGCGGAACTATTGAAAGATGTCAAGAGCCACACAGGAGAGCCCTATTTCCAAGTCGCCGCAGATCATTCTATTACTCATGGACCGGCAACGGGGAACACTGGCAAGTACCAGGGCGCGTACAACCCGACGACCAATGTCATTGAAATTTTCAATGGTGCGAACCAGTCCACAGTAGTGCACGAAGGCGGGCACATGTTCCTGACTGCCCTTCTTAATCTTTCCCGCATGAACGATGAAGAACTGCGAGAAGCTTTCACGGCGGAATATCGAAAGCACCAGACATCGGAGAATAGAGAAAAGCCGCTGGGTCCAAGGGACTTGCAGGACATCGAGTCGCAGATGAAGGCAAGCCGGGAGAAGGTGGAAAAAGATCTGGAAACCATCCGAGATTGGGCGGGATTTTCCGAAGAGCACCTCGCCGAATACAAGGGGACAGTGCTGGAAAAAGAATTTATGCAGCACGCCGAAGCCGTCCGCCGCGGGGATGACGGAGCGGAAGAACGCTGGATGCAGGAACGCTTTGCTCGAGGCTTCGAGAAATACCTCATGGACGGCAGCGCACCCACCAAAGAAATGCAGGGGGTCTTCCGACGGTTCAAGAAATGGCTGACCGACATCTACAAGACAGCAAAGAGTCTGGGGAACGTAGAACTCACACCCGAGATCAAAGACATCTTCGATCGTATGATTTCCACAGAAAGCGAGATCAACGCATGGGCCGCGCAGCGAAAACTGGAAGCGATAGATAAGACCGTCAACGTGAACCAGTCCGAACTGGGCAACCTCAAGGCATGGGCTGAGAGCGTCAAGGACAAAGCTCTGGAGAAAGCCATGAGTTACTACCTTCATATGGTGAGAGAAGAAGCCATCGAAAACTTCAAAGCCTCCATTTCTTCTGAAGAAGAGAGAACCAGCTTCATCGAGTCTCTGGGAGAAGAGAATGAGATCTATCAGATCGAGACCATTTACAACTCCGACACATTCCCTACAAAGAAAGACCGTGACGAATTTCTCCAAATGGCCGGGCTCACAGAAAAAGATCTGAAAGAGAAGCTGAGAGCTGCTGGCGGCACTACGGAAGAACGGTGGAACAAGCACATCGAAGAGATGGTGCAGCACTATCGGGAAGAAGCATTAACCCCGGAATCCATCAGGGGCATGGCCGAAGAAATTCTTCGATCCCCGGAAGGCATGGCCAAGAAGTCTCGCATCGAAGCCATGCTGCTTGAAAAGAAAGTTTCTGCTTACATCCATCTCGTCAATTCTATGCAGATGGAACTCAAACGGTCCAAAGACAAGAAAAAGACCGCGAGAGAAATTCGCAAGCGATTGGGACTTGTTTCCGAAAAAGAAACAACAGAGATCGACAAGCAGACAGATGTGATTGCCAAGTCGGAAGATAAGATCGCAAAGCTGGAGAAGCAGAAGAAGCTGCTAAAAGAGCAGCTTGAAAAAGCGAAAGCAGAAGCTGCAGCAGCCAAGGGCGAGAACAAGTCCAGAAAGGAATCACAGACTATCCTTGAAGGAAACATGCGAGCCCTTGAGGCTGAGCTTGAGAAGGAACGCGCCCAAAGAGCAAAGGCCGACAGCACCACAAAAGACACAGAACTCACCGCTGCTGATCTTGCAGTGCAGCTCCAGACTATGGTAGACGGTCTCAAAGAGTCCAGAGACGCCATGCGCTTCGACATGAGGGAAATCAAAGAGGACGCCAGAAATACATTAGGCGGCGAGAAACTCTCCTACGCCACGAGTTGGCGATGGTGGGAGAACAAGGCGCAGATTGCAGAAGCCCGCGCCATGAAAGCGGCCGCAGCTAACGACTGGGAAGGTGCGGCTTATTGGAAACGCGAGCAGGCACAATGCCTTACCATGTCTAAGTTCGCAAGGGCAAACGAAGAAGAAATCCGTCGCACCCTTCACGGAGGCGGCGGGAAAGTCACCACGCCTCTTCTTAACGAAAACGGCATGGAGCGCTACGGCATATTAGGTATTCTGAACCGCATCTCCCGGACGGATAAACCAGTCATGATGAAGGACGACGCACGCTACTTCGTGCAGCACATGGCATACGTTTTAGGCCTCACGAAGAAAGACGGCATCTTGCCTATTGACGAGAGCGGGCAGGAGAGACCTTTCAACTGGCGCTGGCTTGCCGTAGAGATGAATCCGATGCAGGCTATGGACGATGATCGCTACATGGCCGAAGACATCATTCCAGGATGGATGAGAAGCGCCTTCGACGGTTCAAGTCCTATGAAGCTGAAAGACCTCACCATGGATCAGTTCCGAGAAATGGCTAAGGTTATGAAGGCTGTCTACAAATTGGGCCGAAGAGAGTACGAGGGGAATACCTTAGGCACCTCTTTCGATGACGCGGCACAAAAGATCCACGATGAGATTATAGATAACTGGACGCACCGCGTGGCCACTCCGGGACTCAAGAACCAGACTGCCACTAACCTAGACAGGCTGGGGACAAAAATCCACAGCCTCATCAAGGACATCACACTTCCTGAAATTCTGATCGAACGACTGGGAAAGTCTGCTACCGAGTATTTCTATAAACCCATGGACAAAGCGGCTGCCCATCTGCGAGAGCTAAAGAGTGCAGCACGAGTCACCTTCCGGAAGAACTTTGCGATCTACTCCAGAAAAGAATGGACTGCCATCCGAAGCAAGAAACTTTACACGATCGGCCTTGATGAAAGAGGGAAGCCTGTATCCTATACCAAGGAGCAGCTCCTCGCCATGGCCTTAAACTTTGGCACCAAGTCCAACAGAGAACGCCTCATAGAGACCTTATGGTTGAGCGATACCTTGAACACCGACGAGAAAACCATCCTTGACATGCTGGATAAGAACCTCACTGACAAGGACTGGGACTTCGTAGAGAAGGTATGGGATCACCTTAATTCTTACTGGGGCGAGAGAAACAAAGTCCAGAATGATCTCTACGGCACGCCTTTAGGGAAAGTTCAGGGCGAAGATTTCACGCTGAAGTCGGGACGTGTCATCCATGGCGCGTACTATAGAATCAAGTACGATCCATTAAGCAGCACGAAGACAAGCAACTTCTCAACAACAGACATCGCCAAGATGGACATGCAGAATATTTCCTCCTTCTCCCTGGGCATGGGGAGTACCAAGCAGCGTGCAGGAACATCCGGCGGGCAGAAGCTCCGCCTCGACCTCGACGTATATGTAGAGGCTGTCAACGAAGCCATGCAGCACATCGCCATGAGAGAAGCCACCGTAGACGTCTACAAGCTCCTCAATCGGAAAGAAGTCGTCACCGCGATCGAAAACACCGCAGGCCCGGAAACCCTTTCTCTGCTGCAGGGATGGGCCAAGGACTGCTGGCACTCCTCGATCAAGGATATGAGCGAATGGGACTCCGCTTTGGGAAGAGCCCGGCGGCGTTTCAACTTCGCTACCATGGGCTTCAGATTCTCCACGGCTTTACTGAATATCGGGAACATCACCGGCATGATGGAACGGATGGGCGCAGCCAATGCCCTAAAGGCCGTCGGAGATTTCTATTTCCATGGAAACATCGTAGAGCAGCGGCGATTTATTCAAAGCAAGTCCACCATGATGAGAGACCGAGGGGCCACCATCGATAGGGATATGTACATGCAGGACAGATTGCCGGTAGGGAAGAACGAGTCCGAGTTCCGCTCCAAGATCGAGCACGGCAAGTATGGCGTCGATACCTTAAACTCCAAGGCCTACTGGCTCATCCAGGCGACAGATGAAATGTTTTCCTTGCCAGAATGGTTATTCACTTACAAGAGAGCCATGGCCGCTATGGAAATCGAAGGCAAGTTCAATAGAGACGAGATGGACGCAGAAGCCGTGAGACTTGCAGATAAAGCTGTGAGAGAGACTTTTGGATCCAATGAGACCAAAGACCAGACCAGCTTTATCAGGAAGAACGGAATTCTTGCACAGATGACCACCTTCTATAGCTACACGAACCTTGTCACAAACCAGTTTATCCGCGCAGGGTACACCTTATACGATAAGGGAGATGTGAAGCCGCTCCTCGCAGCCACGTGGTATTGGTGGCTCCTAGGCGCTTTAGTCGAAACAACCTTACGAGAAATCGGGGACGACTCTGATGATGAAGATAAATGGAAGAAGAAATTCCTCCATGTCATCGCCTCCGGCGGCCCCATTGGCGGCGTCCCTCTTGCAAGAGAAGCCGTCCCGTGGACGGTTGACTTCTTTACTGGGAAATCCTTCGGGTCCGCTGCTCCGGATGCTCCATTCTTCGACACCTTAAAACACATGGAAAACTTTCTCAAAGCGGCCAAGAAAGGCGACCTGATCGAGATGGGGAGAGGAGCCACCAAGGCCATCACAAGGACATCCATACCCGTCCCGGATACCATCACAGATGCCTTCTGGAACTTCATGCGAATGGCCTGCACAGATACTGAATTCACCATGTGGGATTGGTTCAGAAAATCCCTATGGGACAAAACACTCAAGGAGAAGAAAAAATGATCGAACGATTTTATTATCGGCTGATCGATTGCCAACCATGGGCAGACGCAGCGAAACGGTTATGGATAAACCTATGAAAGAGAAAAAAGGAGGGTAAAAAATGATAGGTGTCGAAGCGAATCGAATCGTCTATAGGGGTGATGGAATTACAACAAGTTTTCCGTATACCTTTACGGTCTTTGAGAAAGCGGATATTGTCGTGACGCTTGTAGACAAGGAACGTAAGAAAAAGACTCTCACGAGCGATTACTTCATTGATATGGACAAAAAAGAAATTATCTACCCGGGGTATGCGCCCGGAGAAGAACCTGCAGAGGCCGAACGGCCGCCCGTGCTTCCGGAGGGATGGTATCTTGTTATCCAAAGAAAAACGAAAATAGACCAGCAGACAAGCCTCGGGGACAAATGGCCATTCGATGTGACGGAAGATGCACTGGATAAAATCACCAGAATTTTGCAGGATTTAGATACAGACTCTAAGCGGCATTTAGAAGTTTCTGTAGAGGCTAGCGGCATAGATCCCATGCTTCCGTCGCCTAAAGCCAACATGGGCTTTTACTGGGACGAGACCGGGACAAAGCTTGTAGAGGGCCTAAACCCGAAGGCCGCCAGCGAAAGCGCCGCCGCCAGCAGCGCCGCCGCCGCACGTAGTGCTGCAGCTGCCAGTGCCAGCGCGAAGAGCAGTGCGTACCATATGGAATTTGCCCAAAGGTGGGCCACAGCCAGTGTGAGTCCGGACGACAATGCGGACAGCGAGAGCACGACAGGGATGACGCAGTCTTCCAAAACGTGGGCATTGTATGCGAAGGCCAAGGCGGCAGAGTCAGCCGAGCGTGCAGACGCGACCATCGGCGCCGACGAAGAGGCGGAGACCTATGCACAGGACGCCAAAACCTATATGGCAGCGGCGAAAAAGGCGGTAGCCGATGCAACAACCCAAGCGGCCGCCGCCAGTGCCAGCGAGAAAGCGGCACTGACCAGCGAAACCAGCGCGGCTGCGAGTGCAAGCGCAGCCAAAGCTAGCGAAAATGCCGCGAGAGAAAGTGAAAAGAACGCAGATAGCCGGGCACAGGATGCGGAAAGCGCAGCTAATGGCGCGAAAGGATATGCAGCCAGTGCACTGGCAGATAAGACAGCGGCGGAAAGTGCGGCCAATACAGCCAAGACCTATGCAGAAACCGCAACCAAGAAAGCAACGGCGGCGGGGGATAGTCAAACTGCGGCCGCTCATAGTGCAAGCAGCGCGAAGGCGTCGGCAGATCATGCCGGCGAAAGCGCTACCATTGCCGCAGACAACGCAGCGACCGCGACCACATGCGCCGCACAGGCGTCGGATGCAAGAGACGCGGCCATTGGCGCGAAAGATGGTATAGAAGCTGCGCAGGCCAATGCCAAGGCAAGCGCTACGGCGGCAGCGAATAGTGCGACTTCCGCGCAGGAGAGTGCGGAAAAGGCCAAAGATTATGCGGCTATAACGAACCCCGTGACATCAGTCAAGGAAGATACGATCCATGGCGGTATCGTCGTCACGAACGCCGCGGGAGACGTGGCGGTCATTCCTCTTATTCCTACCATCACATTGGCCAGCGCAGAAGACATTCGCGCATTATTTAAGGAGGCGTGAAAATGGTAAATCCAAAATTGATTGACACGGACGGCTTGGCCGTATTCAAGGATGAGTGCGACAAGGCGTATTTAGCGAAAGTTACTTTGGCAGCCGTTGCGACTTCCGGAAGCTATACGGACCTTTCAAATAAGCCAACAATTCCAACCGTGCCAAAGGCTTTGAAAAATCCCAATGCCTTAACCTTTACCGGGGCCGTTACAGGAAGCTATGACGGCAGCGCGGCAAAGTCAGTAAACATCCCCGCGGCGCCAGATCTCACACCGTACATGAAAAAGACAGCGGACAGTGACCTTGATATGCAGGATCGCTCCATCCTGATGGGCCCTATAGCGATCACATCAGACGACGGGTTTTCCATCGACGCAGCCGGAGGTTCGATAAATATCTTAGGGGGCGGCATATATTTTAATAAATCCCCTTTAGATACAAGAGCAAACAATCAAAAACTGTATGCACCGCAGGTGTCCCCCACATTTACAGGGACAGTAACAGCTCCTAATGTCACTGTTTCTACTTCTCTCACCATCCCCGGAGGTAAAATATGGATAGCTTAAAAAACGCCATCATACATTGGTTAGGCGGATGTACTGCTGAAGAAAAGCACACCGTCGAACTTCAGCGCGACCGTCTGTATGCAGATCTGAAGGCGAACGAGCAGGAGTTAGCAGAGGTAAATGCAGAATTAGACAAGCTGAAAGCCGTTAATCGTGATACCGTGTTGGATATTGACGGTAAAAAAATATGGGTGGACTAGGAGGACACGATGGGGACACTTACAAAAAAACTTCACATTCTCAAAACAGGCGGAACGGAAGAGACCTGTAATATTTATACAACAGCCGAAGAAGTAGGCGGCAGTCCTTACCTCGCTCTTGAGGTTGACGGAGCAAAAGGGTATGTAAAGCTAGGAAGTACTACAGACGCCAATGCGACCCATTTAAGAGTAGAAAAAGACGGTGTGATCTATGCTGCATTGAAAGAAGCCGTCACTTATGTCAACGTAACAATTACACAAAGTGATAATCAGACGATCCACGTATACACGCCGCAAAAGAGCGGGGGTACAGATCACACATCGGCCTTTACTATCCCAAAGGGTACATCCTATGAAGCAGAAGTCATCCCTGCTGATGGTTATACAGCAGGGACGCTGAACGTTTCGACGGGGGGGTAATCAATAGCGATATGACATTTAGTGCAAGCTCCGCTACTTCAAGTGTTCCGACAGGAAGCAAGGTAGTAACGGTTGACTATGGCGACATTGCGGAGATTACCATTCCAGATGGTGTTAGAGTAGTGGAAGTATCAGGTAATTACATCGGGGTAACTCCTAATAAAAAATACGAGCTTACTGGATGGATTCCATTTATCCATCATGCTTGCGATGAAGGTGAGCCCTTCTTACGTAACGCATACAGCGATGTCTACTGGGATGGTACATCACCAAAGGACTATCCAGACACAAAGAGCGTTAGTTACACTGTTTATTGGAGTTCAGCAATAAACGCACATAAGCCTGATATTACAGATTATTGATTACGCATGAAGGAGGAATAATGAAATCAGGAACATTTACAAATAACACATCGTTTACCGCAACGGCAGCACAAGTTAATGTGCCAACAAATTCTGTCAATTTTGTATTCAGAGGTGAATTGACTATCCCTGCTGAGGTACGCGTCGTCAAAGCGATGTTATACGGGGTGGATGACTATGGTAATAAAGTCGATATAACTAAGTTTATAGCAGTGACTCCTGGTAAAAAGTATAAACTCCAAGGAGAGTACCCATATGAATATTCGGAAGAGCAGACCGAAAAATTTTATGGCGTTCCAACCTTATGGAATATCACGAGTAATGTAGAATGGATTGGGGAAGGTATGAACGCCCAAGATTCAGATGGCCTTAAATTTACAATTTCATGGTCTCCTGAAATCAACAACCATACACCAGATGTCACTGATTATTAAGAGCAGCATAGAAAGAAGGGGAAATCATGGATTTGGAGGGAAAACATGGAATTTGATCAGTTTTCAGAAGCCATCAGCAAAGCGGCCAGCCGTCTTGGAAACTACTGGGAGGTAAAAGTCATAGCGAGTGGGATGCTAGCTGCTGCACAATTTCATCTTGAGCTTGTGTCCCTGTTCGTGATACTCATTGTCATAGACTTGGTCACAAAGTGGATAGAACTGGCGCATAACACAATCAAGACTGACGATTATACGCCTAGCCTTGTAGAAAGCATCAAGGCAATTCCGCAGGCCCATCGCATGGGCGTTATATCCAGCAAGGCGATGAAAGTGCAGTTTTGCGGGAAGATCATAGTCTATGTCATCGTAGTCATGGCTGGCTCTATCATGGATACCATGACGGAACAGGTACACCGTTTCGGTTTAGTTATGCCGCTTTGCGTATCTTACTTAGCGGCGTCTGAATTTTTGAGCATTATCGAAAACTTGGATGACGCTGGCATTTCTGCGGTACATAATTTGGCGGCTTTAGTGAAAAGAAAGGGGCAGTCATGAAAGTCATAGATATCTCAGACTGGAATGATCATGTCAACTGGTCACACATGATTGATGAAGGGGTAGAGGGGGTTATCGTAAAAATCAGCGAAGGGCGCACGCTTTCCGAACTTCATGGGAAGCACATCTCGGCAGCCAGCGCCCGCGGCCTTTCATGGGGCGTTTACTGCTACACGCACGCCCAGACAACCGAACGAGCAGAAGAAGAGGCGGAGGTCGTCATTGAAGCCCTGGAAGCCTTGGGATACGACGCGCCGCCTTTGGGAATTTGGATCGATGTAGAAGCACCAGAGACCATCGGACAGGATAGGGAAGATGTGACCGCCATCTGTAGTGCCTTTATTTCCACATGCAACGCGGCGGGATACGCTGCGGGCATCTATGCGAGCCTGTCCACCTTGAC
The DNA here is from genome assembly GCA_963597545.1 of Fusicatenibacter saccharivorans. Lineage (GTDB taxonomy): Bacteria > Bacillota > Negativicutes > Veillonellales > Dialisteraceae > Dialister > Dialister saccharivorans_A. The sequence continues at coordinate 13,259 of CAVBQN010000003.1, read as the reverse complement.
CGACTGCATGAACCTAGATGATCTAGCTGATTACGTGCCCACCTGGTGCGCCCAGTATAACGATGAATGCAGTTTCCATGACTATTTCCCTGGACGCATTCTGCAGGGCTGGCAATTCACGGATGCATTCGAAATTGACGGACGCAATTACGATATGAGCGAATGGTATTAAATGGAGGGACGATGTGCAGAATTACAAAAAGGCTATTGCTCTTTGCCTTCTGCTCCTTGCTTTGGCTTTCGGCTGGTTCTACCTCGCAGGCCGAAACGATGTATCAGATATCGGAAAGCGAGCTGACGAGACTCGAAGCGAACTCGAATCAGCTCGCGAAGAACAACGAGACCAAGCAGCAGCTCTTGACCGAGCAGATGGAGCAATTAGAGACAGCGCAGAAAGAGCTGACCGCGTCCAAGAGATTGAACGAAGCGACGCAGCGGTCATTAGAGAGAGCCAATCAATCCTTGCAGCAGTTAGAGGACGAGGCAAAAAGGAAAATTAGAGTGAAAACTCGCCAGCGAAATTTATGGATTGCCATCACGGGATGCACTCTTTATGCTTATATCTCCAAGTAACTGGATTTCAAATTCGTCAAAAATCCGTCAAAAACTTTCAGAAAATAGAGTTGGAATTTGCACGGAATAGGGTTATACGGCGAATGATGAAAAACCAGATTTGCTAGATTTTATCGAAGAAAGAAAAAAGTTGGAAACTTATGTACAAATGGTCCTATTTATGCTAAAATATCCAAATGCGTGGCGAAAATCATTGCAATCGAAAGAAAGCTGTGATACAATGCTACTGTTAGTCTGGACAGTCCTCTGCCAAATGCGATCGGCATGAATGTCCTGTGTGATAGGAGGAAAAGATCGTGAACATTATCGAAACACTGGAAAAAGAACAGCTCAGAAACGACATTCCTGAATTCCGTCCGGGGGACACCGTCAGAGTTCATGTAAAGGTCGTAGAAGGCAAGAACGAACGTATTCAGATGTATGAAGGCGTCGTTATTGCAAGAAAGAACGCAGGTCTGCGTGAAACCTTCACCGTTCGTCGTATTTCCTACGGCGTCGGCGTAGAAAGAACCTTCCTCGTTCATTCTCCACGTCTGGAAAAGATCGAAGTAAGACGCCGCGGCATCGTTCGTCGTGCAAAGCTCTTCTATCTGCGCGGACTCTCCGGCAAAGCTGCTCGTATCAAAGAAAGAAAATAAGTTCAGCAAAAAAGCTGCAGCCAGGGCTGCAGCTTTTTTAGTGGGTCCAAAGGGCGGATGCATGGCGGCTGATTCAAACAAAAACTCATAGATCTTTTCATTTATAGTATTTCGCAATCGTTTATGAATGTGTTAAAATAAGGAATAGTGCAGAAGAGGGTTTTCTCACGAAAGGAAACAGCTATGAGAATACGAACGATCACTGCCGCGCTCCTTGTGACGCTTGGAATGTGCCAGATAGCAGGAGCGAATGATATCCGTCATGTCTTCGTGGTCGATGACATGACGATCGAGCTGGAAATGAAGGAGCCTTTGACAGAGGACGAGACAGCGCCCAAGAATTTCACATCGGATACCTATGAGCCGCCCTTTGTACTCAATGAAGGCGTGGCGGTCATCGGATTTCCGGTGCCACAGAGATCGGATGGATTTCACGACAACATTTACCGCATCACGGTGACAGGGATGGATGTGGGTCCGATCTATCAGATCTCCTACCGGGGCCACAAGCCGAAGACCTTCAAGGTGTACCCGGCCAAAGAACAGACCGACCGGTATCGGGATCGGTATGGAAGCTACTTCTGACTCATTCTGATATCCAAGGAAGAATTACATACAAAGGAATCTAAACCTATGCATATCGTACTGGTAGAACCGGAAATTCCGGGAAATACGGGGAACATTTCCCGACTCTGCGCAGCAGAGCATCTGGTGCTGCACCTGGTGGAGCCACTGGGTTTTTCTATTGATGACAAGCACCTGAAGCGGGCGGGGCTCGACTACTGGGATCTTCTGGAGGTCCATGTCCATCCGGACTTTGACTCCGTGAAGCGCATGCTTGCGGGTCATCATTTCTACTACAATACCACCAAGGCGATCAAGACGTATTCGGATATTTCGTATACGGAGGATGATGTCCTTGTATTTGGGAAAGAGACGAAGGGTCTTCCTGAAGAGCTTCTTCTGGAACATGAAGAGGACTGCATCCGCATCCCCATGATCGAAGAAGCACGGTCTCTCAATCTGTCGAATGCTGTTGCGATCGTCGCCATGGAAGCACTCCGGCAGACGGGTTTCCACCATCTCTTGAAGAAGAGTGGACGTTTATTCAAAGGAGGAAGCAGTCATGAATACGTATGACGCAGCTTATGATCTGGCCAAAGCCATCAAGGAAAGCGATGAGATGAAGCGTCTCACCGCTGCCGCAGATAAAGTGAAGAACGATGCCGATGCCAAAAAGATGGTGAAGGAATATATTATGGCACAGATGCAGGCAGACTATGCCAAACTTGCAGGGCAGAAGGACGATGAAAAGACCTATCAGCATCTGCAGGAACTGGCGGTCCTTGTCAGCAACAACAGCAATGCCCAGGAATATCTCCAGGCATTTATTCGTTGGAATCAGGTGGCTGCGGATTTGCAGAAGATCGTCTCGGATGCAATGGCGCAGGGTATGGATGTATTGGAATTAGATAAGAAATGACAGATTGGAAAGTATTTTTTGACGGGATCCTCACAGAGAGAGACATCAAGATCAATGAACCGATGAGCCGCCATACGACCTATGGCATCGGCGGCTCTGCTGACGTTTTTGTCATGCCGCAGACAGAAGAACAGCTTATTGAGATCCTCCGGAAGGCGGATGCGGAAGGCATCGCTGTCACGGTGATCGGCGGCGGCTCGAATACGCTCGTCAGCGATAAGGGGATCCGTGGCATCACCATTTGCATGAACCGTATGAAGCAGGAAATGACCTGCGAAGGCGAATGGATCACTGCCAGCGGCGGCACAGGCACGGGCACTGTCGCTCGCTTTGCAGAAAAGAACAGCTTGAAGGGCTTCGAGTGGGCTGTCGGTATCCCCGGTACGGTCTGCGGTGCAGTTTTCATGAACGCCAATGGCTATGGCAGCCAGATGAAGAGAGTCGTAGAAGAAGTCTATGCCATCACCAGAGACGGCAAAGAAAAAAAGACCTACGGCTGGGATGACCTGCACTATGGCGACAGCGACAGCGTATTCATGCACAATGGGGATATCATCGTCGGCGTAAAGCTGCATCTTTCTTCCGGCAATCCGGAAGAAATCAAGAGAGAAATGACAGAACACCAGATCTCTCGCCGCACCAAGCAGCCGCTCGAAAAGAGAAGTGCCGGCACCATGTACCTCCGTCCGCCGGGATACCATGTCGGACCGATGATCAAAGACTGCGGTCTCATCGGCTTCTCTATCGGTGATGCACAGGTCTCCACCAAGCATCCGGACTTTGTCGTAAACAACGGACATGCTTCCTGCCAGGAGATCCTGGATGTGCTGCATGAAGTCCAGAAGCGCATCATGGAGAAATATCATGTCCACGTCCCGCTCGATGTGCGTATCATCGGTGAAGGTGTACAGCAGGAAAGATAATAGGAGAATCGGAGAAGAGCTGCCTTGATGGGCGGCTCTTTTTGGCGTGTGTTTAAGGAAACGCTGATTAAATTGCAGAGTCGGATTTCATATGGATTTTTATACATAGCTTCGTCATCATCTTCCTTAAATAGCTCGCTATTCGCGTCAGATGATTCCTTGCTCTGTATAAAAATCCAAGAATGAAATCAGACAACGATTTAATCAGTGTTTCCTTAGAAGGAAGAGCATACAGCACTGCCAAACGGGGACGGAAAATACCTGCGGGCAGCCTGTCAGGCATCCGCCTTAGGGTCGCCTTTCCTTCATAATAAATTTCTCATTTTCCCCCTTGCATTTCTGACTGAAGTTATGTATTATATAAAAGTAAGTTAGCACTCGGGATGAGTGAGTGCTAATAGTCCAAAGGAGGAATAGAAATGTTAAAACCATTAGCAGATCGTGTTCTTGTTAAAGTAGATACCGAAGAAACGCAGACCAAAGGCGGCATCCTGTTGCCGGATACAGCACAGAAAAAATCTCAGAAAGGCGAAGTCATCGCTATCGGCTCCGGCAAAATGCTCGACAACGGCACCCGCGTACCGTTTGAAGTCAAAGTGGGCGACAGAGTCCTCTTTGCAAAATATTCCGGCGTGGATATTGAAGAAAATGGACAGAAATTCCTGCTTCTCTCCGAAAGAGACGTACTGGGGATTCTGTAATCAAATGTATCTGGGGCTAAGGATGAGCGTAGGTGAATCCCCGGCCCAAGATATTTCATCGATTGTTTATAGCAAAAACTAGGAGTGACATACAATGGCAAAGAAAGTTCTTTATAATGAAGAAGCCCGCGCAGCTCTTTTAAGAGGTGTTGACCAGCTGGCGAATGCAGTAAAAATTACTCTGGGACCGAAAGGCCGCAACGTCGTACTCGACAAGAGATTCGGTGCTCCGAACATCGTCAATGATGGCGTTTCCATCGCTCGCGAGATCGAGCTGAAGGATCCATTCGAAAACATGGGTGCGCAGCTGGTCAAAGAAGTCGCTACCAAGACGAATGACGTCGCTGGCGACGGCACCACCACCGCTACCCTTCTCGCACAGTCCATGATCCATGAAGGCATGAGAAACGTAGCCGCTGGCGCAAACCCGATGGTCCTGAAGAAGGGCATCGAAGAAGCGGTCAAAGTCCTCGTCGAAGAAATCAAGAAAAAAGCCGTACCGGTACAGACCAAAGAAGCGATTGCACAGGTTGCTTCTATTTCCTCTGCGGATAAGACCATCGGCGGCCTCATCGCTGATGCGATGGAAAAAGTCGGCAATGACGGCGTCATCACTGTCGAAGACTCCAAGACCATGGGCACCAGCCTGAAGGTCGTAGAAGGCATGCAGTTCGATCGTGGCTACCTCTCCCCATACATGGTCACCGATCCGGATAAAATGGAATGTGTCATCGACAATCCGCTGATCCTCATCACCGACAAGAAGATCAATATGCTCCAGGATATGCTCCAGCTCCTCGAACAGGTGGCTAGAAGCGGCAAGGAACTCGTCATCATCGCTGAAGATGTCGAAGGCGAAGCACTGGCTACTCTCGTGGTGAACAGACTCCGCGGCACCCTGAAATGTGCAGCTGTCAAAGCACCGGGATTCGGCGACCGCAGAAAAGCTATGCTGCAGGATATCGCGATCCTGACCGGCGGCACCGTGATTTCTGAAGAAATGGGCCGCACCCTGAACAGCGCAACTCTGGATGATCTCGGCACCGCGCACCAGATCCGCATCACCAAAGACAACACCACCATCGTCGGCGGCGCAGGCGACAAAGACCAGATCGCAGCCAGAGTGGCTCAGATCCGTGAACAGTACAAAGAAGCAACTTCCCAGTTCGACAAAGACAAACTGCAGGAACGTCTGGCAAAGATGTCCGGCGGCATTGCTGTCATCGAAGTCGGCGCTGCTACTGAAGTAGAAATGAAAGATAAGAGACTCCGCATCGAAGATGCGCTGAATGCGACCCGCGCAGCTGTCGAAGAAGGTATCGTCGCTGGCGGCGGCACCACCCTGCTCGATATCCAGGATAAACTGGATACCATCGAAGCAGAAGGCGATGTCAAGACCGGTGTGAACCTCGTCCGTCATGCCATCGAAGCTCCGGTTCGTCAGATTGCTGACAATGCCGGCCTCGAAGGTGCTATCGTAGCCGAAAAGGTCAAAGAAGCTGGCCAGGGCATCGGCTACAATGCAGCAGAAGACAAGTACGAAGATATGCTGAAAGCCGGCATCGTCGATCCGGCAAAGGTCACCAGAAGCGCACTGCAGAATGCAGCTTCCATCGCAGCTCTGGTCCTCACCACCGAAGCTATCGTCGGTGAACTGCCGGAAGAAAAACCGGCTATGCCTCCGATGCCGCAGGGCGGTATGGGCGGAATGATGTAATTTCGCATCGCGTTTGAAAGATAAGAAATGAAAGATCCCCACCATCGATTTGACCGATGGTGGGGATCTTTTTGCGTGCAGGATGGGGCGAAAATAAGAAAGGGCGGTCGCTTTTCCAAGGGCAGAAGCGTGAGATACCTGCATCGTCCATAGAGACCGTTGAACCTGTTCCCGTCCTTATGCTACAATCAAAAGAAAAGTTACAGAAATGGAGAAGACTATGGAACATCTGAAGAAAGTCATCATCAGCAAGCGAGCGGAACTCGCGGCGAAGGGCGGTCACCCGTGGATCTACGGGACGGAGATCGAGCACGCGGACGAAGGCATCGAAGCCGGCGACATCGTGCGTGTGGAGTCGAAGAAGGGGAAATTCGTGGGAAGCGGGTTCTACAATCCGCACTCGAAGATCACCGTCCGCATTTTTTCGACGAATGCGAATGATACCTTCAACGCAGCCTTCTGGAAGCGCCGCGCAGCGTATGCGGTGGATTACCGCCTGCAGGTGATGCGGAAGGAAGACTATGACTGCTGCCGCCTGGTTTTCGGGGAAGCGGACCAGCTGCCGGGACTTACGGTGGATCGCTTCGGCGATGTGCTTTCCGTGCAGGTGCTCTCACTGGGGATGGAGCGGCATAAGAAGGAATTCTTGGACGGCCTCATCGAAGTGCTGCGGGAGCGGCAGCTCGCGGTCTCCTGCGTCTATGAAAGAAATGATGTCAAGATCCGTGAGCTGGAGGGGATGCAGCAGTACAAGGGCTTCTATCGCTCCCCGCTGCTGGATCCGGCGGCAGAGAAGACACTGGTGGATATCGTGGAGAATGGCATCCGCTATACGGTCGATGTAGAGAACGGGCAGAAGACGGGCTTCTTCCTTGACCAGAAATTCAATCGTCTCGCTGCAGCGCAGATCGGCAAGGGTCGCCATGTACTCGACTGCTTCACGCACACGGGTGCCTTTGCACTGAATATCGCCAAGGGCGGTGCGGCGAGCGTGACGGCGCTCGATATTTCCAAAGAGGCGGTCGAAATGACGGCGCACAATGCAGAGCAGAATGGCCTTGCCGTCGAGGCCGTAGAGGCAGATGTCTTTGATTTTCTGACCGAGCTCGACAAGAAAAAGGATCACAGCTATGATTACATCGTCCTCGATCCGCCCGCTTTCACCAAGTCAGGAAAGACGGTCCATGAAGCCTTCCGCGGCTACAAGGAGATCAATTACCGTGCGATGAAGATCCTGCCGCGCGGCGGGTATCTGGCGACCTGTTCCTGCTCGCATTTTATGGGCGAGGAGCTCTTCGTGAAGATGGTGAAGGAAGCAGCGCGCGATGCCGGTGTCACGCTTCGCCAGATCGAGTTCCGCCAGCAGGCTCCGGATCATCCGATCCTTATGACCGTGCCGGAAACCTATTATTTGAAATTCTTCCTCTTCCAGATCGTATAAGAAAAACGCTCAGCCGAATCGGCTGAGCGTTTTTGATTGGATGGGTTTAGGGTTAGCCCGTGGGGCGGCTCGTCCACTGATTGTGGATGAAAGCTTCGCATAAATTAGGAATTAGGAATGAAGGTGGCGGCTTCGCCGCAGAGTATAAATAGGGCGATGCCCGAAGGCGGTATTCAAGTCACAAGTCACCAGTCCCTAGTCACCAGTCACTAGACCCCAGTCACCCTTCCATCCTTTCTTTCAGATAGTCGGTAAAATTCAGGATGCGTGTCGCGGTCCAAAGGCCGTTTACGTCTTTTTCCAGCTGCACCTGCCAGATGAAGTCGCGGGAAAGGTCCTTGTCTTCCAGCTGCACATAGGCGATGGCTTTGCCGTCCGCTTCTTCGATCTTGAAGATGTCGGTGAGAGAGAGGGCGGAAGAGCCGACGTAGGCAGTGAGGGTCTTGACAGGCTTGTCCAAGAGGGACTTGGAGGCCGGGGCGCCATCCTTGAATCGGATCTCTGTCTGTCGGATGAGTTCCTTCACGACTTCTTTCTTGATGCTTTTCACGAGGGAGGCAGCGATGGCGTGTTCGGGAAGACCGTCGGCTTTGAGCTCGGCGAGCATGTCGTCCAAGGCATAGCTGTAGACCCTGCGTACATCGACGCGCTTGCAGAAGAGATCCCAGTCCTTCTTCTGCACGGCCTGCTGGATCTCTCCCGCGGCAAAGGCGGGCGTATTCTGCCAGTACAGGAAATACCAGCCGCTGGCAGCGGCAAGGAGGATCATGAGGGTGATGAGGAGCTTTTTGAAGATCGACATGAAAATGACCTTTCATTAAATAACGGAGGAAGGTACGGATCCTTAGTCACCCGTATCGAAGAGGGCTTTCTGCTGAGTGAATTCGAGCATGCCGTAGATGCCGCCTTCGCGGCCAAGGCCGCTTTCCTTATAGCCGCCGAAGGGAGCCGCTGTATCACGCGGGCTGGCATTGATGTAGACATTGCCGGCCTTGATGCGATGGGCGAGGGCGATGGCTTCTTCTTTCGGCCCATAGACACCGGCATTCAGACCGTATCGGGTGTCATTGGCGATCCTGACCGCATCGTCAGTGTCTTTGTAGGTGATGACACAGAGGACCGGACCGAAGATCTCATCCTGCGCGATGGTCATATCATTCGTGACATTCGTGAAGATCGTGGGATGGATGTAGTAGCCGTGATCAGGACTTTCCGGCAGGCCGCCCGTGAGGAGCATGGCCCCTTCGGAAAGGCCTTTCTGGATATATTCGCTGATCTTCCGGTACTGCGCCATGGAGGACACCGGCCCGAGCTTCACGTCGTGATCGGTCGGGTCGCCGACCGTATATTCTTTGGCGATGGCGGAAAGCTCTTTTTCGATGAGTGCTTTCTCGCTTTCCGGGATGAGCAGGCGGGAGAAGGCGGTGCAGGTCTGGCCGGAGTTCAGGAAGATGCTATTGAAGCAAAGGCGGATCGGTGCGCTGTAGTCATGGTCCTTGGATGGAAGGATCACGTAGGGCGATTTCCCGCCAAGCTCAAGGCTGATATGCTTCACGCTTTCCAGCGCTCGCTTGCCGACGGTGACGCCGCCAGAGGTGGATCCGGTGAAGGAGATCATGGAGACGAGCGGATGGGAAGAGAGCGCATCGCCCACTTCGCCGCCGCGGCCGGTCACGAGGTTGAAGACGCCTTTCGGAAAGCCTGCTTGTTCAAAGGCATCGGCGAGGAAGTAGGAGGAGAGCGGCGTGTGCTGGCTCGGCTTTAGGATAACGGTATTGCCCATCAGCATCGCAGGGATGATCTTCTGTATGACCTGTCCCAAGGGGTAGTTCCATGGAGTGATACATCCGATGACGCCGATCGGTTCGCGATAGGTGGTGGAAGCCGCCATTTTTTCGACCATGGGGACGTCTGGCGCGAGGTCGATGTAGGACATGGTACGGACGTACTGGTACTCGACCTGCGAGGCCTTGGTGAAGGTATACGGCGAGCCGAGCTCCCGGATGGTGATGTCGATGAGGTCATCTTCCTGAGATTTGAAAATGGCAAGGAATTTCTCCATCAGAGCGATGCGGTCGGCGAGCGGCTTTTTCGCCCAGGCAGGAAAAGCGGCATAAGCGGCTTTGGCGGCTTTGTCTACGTCATCGCCATTCCCCGCCGGAACGCGGGCGAAGATCTTCCTCGTGGCGGGGTTTTCTACTTCGATAAAATCTCCGGATGCGCCCGGGATCCATTCGCCATTGATATAGAGCTTTTCATAATCCATAGCAAACACCTTCCTTTAGACAAAAGAGAGCCCCCTTGCGAGCGCTCTCCCCCTTGAGATGATGATATTGAATCCAGGGAAACGCTGATTCAATCTGACAACGATTGAACCAGTGTTTCCCTGGATTTATTATAGCATGAGGGAAGGGGAAGACAAGGGGAGGGGACTGGTGACTAGAAATTAGCAGCTGGGGATTAGTAGCTAGGGATTGGGTTTGCGATACGAGAAAACCGCTAGTTTCAAACTTCGGGCATCGCCCAGACCATCCTCTCGCCCCTTCCTCTGGAAAGAGGAAGAAGTCGGCCTTCGGGCATCGCCCCGTTTCGTCATCCTGAGCGGCGAGAAACGTCGTATGTGAGATAACGAATGCCAGAACAGCTGCGACCTGAGCCCTCGATCTCGGCGAAGCCGCCACCTTCATTCCTAATTCCTCATTTCTCATTATTCCTAATTCCTCACTCGAGCAAAACTTTCATTCAGGGTCAAGAGGCAGCACGCCCCACGGGCCAGCCCTTCCCCTAGCCCCTCATGGTATAATGAAAAGGAATCCAGGATTCAAAAAGATCTGCGTTTATGATACAATAATTAATATAGAATTAGGAGGAAACATGGGCTTATTAGATGATACGCTGGATCGGATCCAGCCGCTCAGCCAGGAAGCCATGGAAGAGGCCGGGAAGCGCTGGCATGATCTGTACCTCGGTATGGGAAACCTTGGCAAGATGGAGGATATGGTGACGCGCTACATCGGTGTCACCGGCGATGCCATGCCGGATGTCCCGAAGGGGTGTATGGTGATCGCATGCAGCGACCACGGGGTATACAAAGAGGGCGTGTCTGCCTACCCGCAGGAAACGACGGTCGGCATGACGAAGGCCTATGTGGTCGCGAAGGGCGCCTCCTGCAATGCGATGGCGTACTATGCGGGCATGGATATGGTGGTGGTCGATGTGGGCATCCATCATGATATGACAGGAGTCCCGGGACTCTTGGATCGCAAGATCGCCTGGGGGACGAAGAACATCGCGGAAGGACCGGCGATGACGCGTGAGCAGGCGATCCGCTCCATCGAGATCGGCATCGAGATCGCAGAAGAAAATGTAAGAAAGGGATACAAGGTCTTTTCGATCGGGGAAATGGGGATCTCCAATACCACCTCATCGGCCTGCATCCTGGGGACCTTCAATCACTGGAATGCCATCGAAGTCACGGGGCGCGGGACAAATATTTCTGACGAACGTCTTGTCCATAAGGTAGAGGTCGTGCAGAAGGCGATGGATGTGAACCATCCGGACCCAAAGGACGGCCTCGATGTGCTTGCCAAAGTCGGCGGATTTGAATTCGGATGCCTCACGGGTGTCATCCTGGGGGCGGCCGCCAATCACGCGATGACCATCATCGATGGATTCAATACGACAGCGAGCGCCTTCATCGCGAAGGCACTCTCGCCGCAGGTGTCAGACTACCTCATGGCCTCGCACCTCTCGCTTGAGCAGGCGCACAAAAAGTCGCTGGCTGCGCTGGGACTTTCCGAATATATTGATCTGGATTTCCGTCTGGGTGAATCCATCGGTGCGGGCATTCAGAAGAAAATGCTGGATATGGCGATCTCCGTCTATCGGGAATGTGTCACCAAAGAAGAAGCGGGGGTGGAAGCATGAGCGAGATCCCGAAACTGAATCAGGAGATCATGGAGGCCTGCCAGCTCTATGTGGATAATCTCATCAAGCCGATCCATTCACTGGGAAAGCTGGAGGATATGGCTGTCCGTATGGCCGGCATTTTAGGCGAAGTGAAGCCGACATACATCAATAAGGCGGTCGTCATTTTCGGCGGGGATACGGCCGTCGATGGAGAGAACAAGACGAAGGGGCAGCTCTCGCACGCAGAGATGAAGCTGGTCGCGCAGGGCGCGGGACCGGTGAATGTCCTCGCGCGGCAGATGGAGATGCCGGTCTACCTTGTCGATGTCGGCCTTGAAAAGGATACCTCCGATATCGAAGGCATATTGGCAAAGAAGGTGATCCATGGTACGCATCAGGGGCATCCCGCCATGGATGATGATGTCGCCAAAGCGGCGATCTCTCTGGGCATGTCGGTCGGGAAAGCCCTCGCGGGAGAGGGCATCCAGGCCGTCGGCCTCGGCAATATCGGAGAGCGCTCCATGCTGTCGGCACTCGCGGTGACGACAGCCGTCATGAAGGAGGATCTCAAGAAGGCATCGGCGAGAAGCGGCTTTTCTATCCAACTTTCTGATGTCGGCGACTTCGCCAAGGATCCCGTTGGTACGCTCGCCATGGTCGGCTCGGCAGAGATCGCAGCCCTCTTCGGCTTGACCGTAGAAGCGGCGCGCCGCGGCATCATGGTCGTCTTTGACAATGCTGTCACAGGTGCTGCCGTGCTTGCCGCACAGGCCGTGTATCCTGAGATCAAAAACTATATTTTCCCATCTGTCTATTATGAAGAACCGGTTCATCAGATGCAGATGCAGAAGATGGGCATGAAGTCATTCCTGCACTATGATTTCACAGAAGCGGAAGGCTACGGCTCAGCCCTCGGGCTCTCGCTTCTGGACGCAGCGATCGATATGCTGAACCAGATGAAGACCTTCGGCAGCGCTGACGTAGCCGTCGCAGAGGATGGTCCGGGCAAGGGTCGTCAAAGAGAGGACGTGAAGTGATGAAAGCACTTTTTGTACGCTGTTATGGGAAGCTGACCGCAGATATGATGATCGGCGGTCTTATCGATATGGGGGTGCCGCCGGTCTATCTGAGATCGAAGCTGGAGGATGCCGGCCTTTCTGCCCCATTCATCGAAAAACCGAATCCGAAAGCACAGATCTCAGCCCACTATTTCCATATCCCGGAGACAGGCGAAAAGCCGATGCTCCTGAAGGAGCGGGATGTTTTCAAGCTGTGGCGGGATATCTGCGAGAAAGGTGCTCCGGACTGGGAAGACACCGGCTGGAAGGTCTTCTCTGCTTTGACCAGCGGTGCATCGGATGCCATCGATGAGATCGCAGGAAATATCATCGACCTGCGCCGCATCGGTGTCAGTGAAGAGAATCTGATCTCGCTCTACCTCTTCCTGGCCTGCCTCGACTATCTGGAGGTAGAGAGCCTCTTCGTCGTACCTTTTTCTTTAAAAGAAGGGAGATCGGAACGCGCAAGAGCGACTCTCCACATTCTGACCGATGCCGGCTCCACGGTGGGCGAGCCCATCGACGCAGAGGACATTCATCCATTCGCGGCAGCCATGCTCGAAGGGCTGGCGGCCAAATTCATGCCCATGGACGGCCGCTTTCTGGCAGACAAGACTGCCTATGGCAGTGCCAGTGCCGAGAAGCCGACCGGCGAGAGCACCGTCGCCGAGTATCTGGGCTACTTCCAGGACCGCGGCGACTCCATCTTCAGCCGTCATCTCAAGGTCTTCGGCATGGCTGGGGATCTGATATAAGAGATAAAAAAGGAGCTGTGAAGAAATGAATCCTCATTTCTTCACAGCCCCTTTTTACTTT
>CAVBQN010000002.1:0-102548 GCA_963597545.1 Fusicatenibacter saccharivorans | reverse complement strand
TGTTCGATGGCCGCTGGCATGCCCCTATTGCCTTCGGCACTTCCCCCGAAGGGGGAAGCAAGTCATTACGGCGCTAACAATTTCCTTAACTTAATAGCACTACCCCGTATCATCATCCCGAGCGGAGCCTACGGATCTTTTTCGTTTGCGGTATGCTTTCTATTGTACACACGTTTGCATGAAACACCATCATTCCAAGTCATGTGAAGTACGGTGTTTCCCGCTCGCCGCCTTCCTTACATTGTTCGTTTGACCACGAACAAAAAATATTTCTCGCATTCGCTCGATATGACGATAAGGGGGAGGTGACATTTTCATTAAGAAAGATTTTTTGATTTCTATAAAAAAGTACTTGACTTTATAGAAACTATACAGATTACACTCATTTTGTTCAAGATTGGCGGTGATAAGATGCAGCAGCTGAAGAAAATCGACTTGGATGAGATCTGGCAGAAAGAGCAAGGTTGGAATGCGAAGAAGAAATCAGGACGTAAATTTGATGACGAGGTAGAGCTGCGATTCTGGGAAGGGCTTGCCCCACATTACGCAGAGCGCTTCAACCTCTATCGGGATGTGTACGGGCTTGGAGACTGGATCCATGAGAAATTCGGAGACAATCAGCATATCTTAGATGTGGGCTCAGGATGCGGTAATTTCACCATTCCTATGGCGAAATACAGTCGGGACATACTTGCAGTTGATTTCTCACCAGCCATGCTCCGCGAGCTCTCGATCTCCCTGCAAAGAGAAGGCCTCACGAATGTGAAAGCGGTTCACTCGAAGTGGGAAGATTTCGAAGAGCCTTACGATGCGGACTACGTCCTCTCTGTCAATTCCTTATACCGTGTCTGCTATATGAGAGAGGCGCTCGAAAAGATCGCCCGCTATGGGAAGAAAGGCTTCATCCTTGTCCGTACGCTTCTGAAACCTTACCTGTATAGTCTCTATGATGAGCTTTCGCTGAATTATCGCCGAAACAACGACTACATGATGATGCCGATGATGTTCTGGAATATGGGTATCCATGCCGAAGTGTCTTTCACGCACTATGACAAGGTGCTCCGCTATGCCGACTGGGAAGCGGCGGAGAAAGAAATGGTGGAGGATTTGGGCGAAATGTCGTACTTGAATTATAATACCGAGCTTGAGCCGCTTTTCAAAGAGCGCGCTGTCCATGATGGGAATGGTTACATCTGGCATTCCAAACGAATCGTGGAAGTGATCTCGTACTTTCGGGAATCGTGAAATATAGGTTCTATGGGTTTAATGGGTTCAATGGGGCTAGTCCCTAGCCCCTAATCCCTAGTCACTTATACTGCTTTCTTTTCCCTGCGCGTGGAAACTTGGATACACGGCGCTTCGGGAATGGAATATATATTATTTCATGCTGGCTATATGCTGGCGAGTTTTTTATCGAGGAGAGATATTTATGAAAAAAGGGAAAATGTTGTCGTGCCTCATCCTTGGAACTCTGGCTGCTGCCGGAATTTTAGGGGGGGTACTGTCTTTGCAGAAGAACCTGCGGTGACGCAGCTCGCTGAAGTCGTTGTCATTGGTGACAGAAATAAGGAACGTGAAGTCCTGCCTGGCGATTTCGTCTATACCAAATCGCAGACAGGTTTTTTGAGTGGAAAAAATACGCTGGACGTCCCATTTACGCAGATGAACTTTACCGAAAAAGCTATGGAAACATTCACCGGTCCGGATAAACCGATGGATGCGCTTCTCGCCAATTCGCCATCTGTTCGTCAGTCGGGATCGATTCTGCATGGCGACTTTTTCTTCCGCGGTCTTCGTACAAATGGTACGAATTTCTATGTAAATAATGTACCGGGCGTATTTACACAGTTCAATACCCCATTGTATCCGATCGAATCCCTGGAAGTTCTTTCTGGACCAAACGTAGGGATCTATGGTACAGGTGTACAGTATGAAACCACTAACCCGGGCGGCATTATCAGTGTGAAGACGAAGGTGGCTCCGGATGAAAGAGTACTCGACTACACGCAGACGATTTCTGGCCGCGGTCTCTTTGGAGAATACCTTGACTATGGCGAACGTTTCGGGGACAAGAAGGAATGGGGCGTTCGTATCACGACAGAAAACCTCAATGGCAGAACGTCTGTCAAAGGGACGAAAATCAATGGACAGGGTATTTTTGCCAATATCGACCATACCACGGAACACGCGAAGGATAATCTCTTCATCGGCTATAGAAATCTGGACATTCAGGGCGGGCTGCGCTGGTTCATTCTTGACAGCGGTGTGACAAAACTGCCGGCAGTACCGAAAGGTTCGAACGATTACAGCTTTGATGGTATGGTGAAATCGACCCATGGCTGGCTGATGACGTACAATCATGATCAGAAATTCAATGAACACTGGGATGGGTTCTTCAATTTCGGCATGCAGAGAAACAATCTCGACCGCAACGTCATGGCGAATGGTGGTAGCGGTTATGTGTTAAAAGAAGACGGTACTTTGACTGTGACGGCTAAACCAGGAGCGACGCCACAGGAGTATTATTACTGGCAGGTGGGAACGACCGCACATTATAATACAGGGGATGTGAAGCATGACATTACCCTTTCTTATAATCAGGCATGGAGAAATCGAAAAAGTGCGTACAACAATGGCTCGCTGGTAAATATTGGTACTGGTGACCTGTACACTGGCATCCATCAGACATTGGCTGCACCAACAAAGTTCGATACCCGCTGGAATAATAAGACACGTATCAAGAGTTACTCTCTGGTCGACTACATGACTTATGAGAAGTGGAATGCCGTGCTGGGTGTCCATAAACATGAAGCAGTGTCAAATGCATATAAATATAAAAATGCAACCAGCAGCGAAGTAACAGGCATCGATAGAATGGAAAGCGATGACACCAGCCCGACTTACGGATTGATCTACCATCCAAACGAAAATATGTCTATCTATGCGAGCCATTCCGAAAACTTTGACTGCGGTACGGGCGTCAACACCACATTTGAAAACTTTGGAGACGTTCTCCCACCTCTCAAGACAAAGCAGAATGAAATCGGCTTCAAATACATGAAGAATGATCTGCTCTGGACACTGGCGTACTATGACCTGAAACAGGATAATCTGATTAGCGTCTATAAGCCGGGATTTAGCAAACCTTTCCAGTCTAAAGACGGGGAAGTACGTCATAAAGGCGTAGAATTTTCTGTGAATGGCAAGCTGACTGACAAGTGGAATGTCTTTGGCGGTCTTTCCCACCTTGATGCCAAACAGGAAAAAACAACAAAAGGTCAGCTGGACGGTATTCGTGTCAACGGTACCAGCCAGTGGACGGCTGTCTTCGGTGCGGAATACAATCCGAATGAATCCTGGAGCATTCTTGGTCGCGGCATCTATACTGGCAGAACTCCAGTCATGAATGAAAAAGTCTGGGCTGGTGGTTATACCATTTTCGATCTGGGCGCAACCTATAAGACACACTTCGGCAAGACACCGGCGGAACTCTCCCTGATGTGCAACAATGTATTCGACAAAGACTACTGGATGGTTTCCCGTGGCAATCAGGTCTATCTGTCACTCCCGCGTACTTTCACCTTCACGGCTAAACTCCACTTCTGATATATGTTTTATAAATAATAGGCGGCCTTGCGGCCGCCTATTCCCCTATTCTCAAAAAGTTTCCACAAGAAAAGAGGTGAATCCCTATGCGTATTTTCTTTCGCTATCTATCTCTCTTTTTCCTCCTGCTATTCCCGCTCGCTTTCGCGGGCTGCGGGGACGCGTCGAAGACGGGAGAGGAGAAAGAGATCGTACTCGCGGCGGGGAGGGATCTTTCGCCGGGGGAGAAGGACCCCTACTACTCCACCGTGATCCTAAAGACTTGGGAGTCGCTGGTCGGGATTTCTGATGATGGGAAAGTCATGCCGATGCTCGCCGAGTCTTGGGAGTCGAATGCAGAAAAGACGGAGTGGATTTTTCATCTGAAGAAGGGGGTGAAGTTCCATGACGGGGTTTCCTTCGATGCACATGCGGCGCGAGAGAATATCTACCGCGTAACGCACATGGGGTACAAGCCATCTTCCTTCTATGGTTATCTGGTCTCGCGCATTTACCCGGGGCTTGTCCGTTATGAGGCGGACGATGACTACACGCTCCATCTGTATTTCGAGCGGCCTGTCCCCATGCTGATCCATCGCATGGCGGGCTGGGGGAGCGCGATGTTCAGTCCGGCTTCTTTTGATCGAGAAACGGGAGACTTCACGAAAATCGCAGCGGGCACAGGGCCTTTTCAGATCATTGACCGGAAGGCGGACGACTATACTCTCCTTTCGCGCTTTGATGGATACCATGGCGAAAAAGCAAAGGCGAAGCGGATCCGTATCCGCGTGATCACTTCGGCGGAGGCGCGATATTCGGCGATGCGTTCGGGAGAGGTGCAGGGGGTCTTAGATCTGGGCGGACTGACACCGATGATGGTGAGGGAGCTCATGCGAACGGGGGATTTCTCGGTAGACAGTGCGCACTCGACGATTTCCCACTATCTTTCTGTCAATGGCGGCCGTTTCCCTTTCTCCGATGAACGAATGCGAAGGGCGCTGGATCTTGCCATCGATAGGGAAAAGATCGTGAAGTATTATTTTGCGGGATTCGCTACACCGACGCGGAGCTTCTTGAATAGTACGAATCCTTTTTCGCGACCGGAGCCGCCGATCTATGATCCTGCTGAGGCGAAGGCACTTGCGCGGGAAGTGCTGGGGGATGCCCGGTGTGAGGTGAAATTCCTCCTCCCACAGTATGGTGCCGAGCGCTACCCTTACAAGGTCATTTCAGAATTTCTGCAGGCGGAGCTGAAAGATCTCGGGCTGGATGTCAAGATCGTGATGGTGGATGGTCTGACGTCAAGGAAAATGATGAAGGAGGGGGATTATGATCTCGCCATCGGGACGAGGGGGCTCGGAAATCTCGATCCGACTTCGCTTTTGAGAGAATTCTTTCATAGCGAAGGTGCGACGAATCTTGCCAGCCATTTCTGCTATGCCAATCCGAAAATAGATGCAGCCTTTGATGCGCTTACTCATACCTATGAGATCGAAGATCGGCAGGTGCTCTACCATGAGATCCGGGAAGAGCTGCTCCTCCATCCGGCGGTCATCCCGCTCTTGGAAGATGAGAATCTCGCTGTCTGTTCGAAAAAAATCACAGGCTACCATGCGGCGGTCTATGGCATTACGCTGGACAAGGTGGCGTGGAAGGAGTAGGAAAAGGTATCGGCGGCAGGTCGCGGCTTTCCTCTATGAAATTTCTTTGTGCTGCGTCTTGACGGGCGGATTCGTCCTTCTGTGCTTGGAATGGCCCTCGTGTCAGTGCTTCACGAAAGGAGGCACATCTCATGAAATCTTTTCTGATCTATGCGCTTCGGCGCATTTTTCTCCTGATCCCTTTTCTCATCGGACTCACGATCTTGGCGTTCCTGCTGGGCGTGCTTGCGCCCGGAGATCCGGCGATGGCGGTCCTTACGATGGACGGGACGGCAGAACCGACGGAGTCGGAGCTTCTTGCGATGCGGGAGAGCATGGGGCTGGATCAGCCTTTTTGGATGCAGTATGGGAGCTGGCTCACACATGCGGCAGTGGGAGATCTGGGTGTATCGTATCTGACACATAGACCGGTGCTGTCCGAGCTCATGAGAAGATTTCCCGTCACACTCCACTTGGCTCTCTGGGCGATGGGATGGGTGATCCTGCTCGGCATCCCCGCGGGCATATGGGCGGCGCGCAGGAAGGGTCATGCAGCAGAGATCGGACTTGAGCTCGTGGCACTCTTCTTTATTTCTATGCCGTCTTTCTGGCTGGGGATCATGATGATGCTGATCTTTTCGGAAGAGTGGCAGCTCCTGCCTTCCTCCGGGTATGGCGATGCGCTCCACATGATATTGCCATCCTTTGTGCTGGCAGCAGGGACAGCGGCTGCGGTGCTGCGTCTGGAGCAGACGTCGGTCCTTTCGGTGATGGAGAAGCCCTTTCTTCTGACAGAGCGGGCGAAGGGGCTCTCCGCTTCGTATATAGAGATCTATCATGTCCTGCCTAATTCGCTGATGCCGGTCATTACCATGCTGGGGACGTTTTTTGCATCAATCTTGGGCGGCTCGGTCATTATCGAGAATCTTTTTTCCATACCCGGTCTTGGAAGCTATGTACTCTCGGCTATCTGGGGACGGGATTATCCGGTGATTCAGGGCTATGTGCTGGTCAGTGGGACAGTTTTCATCGTATTTAATTATCTGGTTGATCTCAGCTACTATTTGCTGAGCCCGAAAGCGAGGGAGGGCTGATGAAGAAGGAGCTTCACTGGATCTATAAAATGGCGCTTTTTCTGGCGATGGGGATCGTATTTCTCGCGCTTTTTGCTCCATGGATCGCGCCCTATGATCCCACCGCGGTGTCTACGGAGGAAATCCTGGAAGGCATGTCATCCTCACACTGGCTGGGGACGGATGCGCTGGGGCGTGATATTCTTTCCCGTACCATCTATGGGGCGCGGACGTCGGTGGCTTTTGCCTTTGTGGCGGCGTTTTGTACCATGGTTCTTGGCCTTATGCTGGGGATCCTTTCCGGTTACTTTGGCGGCTGGGTGGATCGGGGGATCCAGTGTCTTGTGGCTGTATTTCAGGGACTTCCGGGGATGAGTCTTATGATCGCGGTCGCGGCGATCCTTCCGGAGAACAATTTCCGCCTCATCATCGCATTGATTCTGACCTCGTGGGCGGGTTTTTCACGTATCGTGAGGAGTGAGGTCATACGTATTCGTGGGGAGCTCTACATGGAAAGCATCAAAAGCTTGGGGGCATCCCATGGGTACATCGTAAGGAAATATGTACTTCCGAATGTGCTTCCCGTCGTCATCGTGCTATTGACGCTCCGCATCGGGACTTCGCTGCTCTCGGCTTCTGCGCTGTCCTACTTGGGTCTGGGGGTTTCTCCTCCGACGGCGGATTGGGGCGTCATGATTTCTGATGCGAGGACCTATTTCCGCTCATACCCGCTGATGATGATCGCTCCCGGTACAGGCATCACTCTCTTTTGCCTTTCTATCAATCTTTTGGGAGATGCGATGAGAGAACGAATAAGGAAATAAGAGGGGGAAGGGGATGGGTTTTGCATGTCCGCCTGTGCGGGCAATATTCTTAAGGAAATGACGGAGAGCTTCATCGGAGCAGAGCTTCTTTCGGGGTGCGTCCCCGATGGGAAGCTAAGAATAGGCTGCCCTTTCACTGTACCGCAATTCATGGGGCAGGCAGCCCTTCTCCACAGCACCTTTAGAATCTGTACCACTCTCTTACCTGAAAGGAGCCTTTTCTATGGATATCGAAGTCAAGCAACTTTCTGTTACTTTCCCTTCGCCGATGGGCGCTGTCTGCGTGCTTCGTGATGTAAATCTTCTCTTTCACGGGGGAAAAATCACTGCGCTGGTTGGCGAGTCGGGGAGCGGGAAATCGATCTTGGGCACGGCCATCATGCGTCTTCTTCCGGAAAATGCGCGAATGACAGGAAGCATTTTTTATGATGGAAATGATCTTCCTCGGCTTTCCGAGAAAGGAATGAATGAGATCCGAGGCGATCGCATCGGCTGGATCGCGCAGGATCCGATCTCTGCCATGGATCCGCTGATGCGTGTCGGACGGCAGGTGACAGAAGTCTTGCGCAAGCGGCTGGGCTGGGGGAAAGAGAAGCACAGGGAGAGTGCTCTTGGGCAGCTGGAAAAGTACGGTCTTGGGGATCCTGTCCGCGTGTGTGCGTCCTATCCGCACCAGCTTTCAGGGGGTATGGCGCAGCGCGTCATGGCGGCGATGATGACCTTGTCTTCCCCGGAGTGGCTCATCGCAGATGAGCCGACGAAGGGCCTAGATCCGCTTGTAAGGAAACAGGTGGCAGATATGTTTCTTCAGATTAAGATGACAGGAAGGGGCATGCTGCTCATCACTCACGACCTCGCACTGGCAGAATGTCTCGCCGATCGTGTGGTGGTGCTCTACGCCGGGGAAGTCCTCGAGCAGGGGAGCACAGAGGATATTTTCAAGAATCCATACCACCCTTATACGCGGGGACTTCTCGCCGCGGCGCCTTCCCGCGGTCTTCATCCCATCTCCGGAAATCCACCGGATCTTTCCCGCCTCACCGGCGGCTGCATTTTTCGGAGTCGATGTGCATTCTGCGGAAAAGGTTGTGAGAAGAGGCAGACGATGAGAAAAGTGGGAGAGGGACATTTTGTAAAATGTGGAGAAAGCATCACCGTTCATTCATCTTTTTAGAAAGGAGCGCCCATGCTCTTAGACGTACAGCATATTTCGAAATCCTTCACGACTGGATATATACGGAAAGTGAAGAAGGAGGTGCTGAAGGATATTTCCTTCACGCTTTCGAAAGGAGAGACGCTGGGGATCGCGGGGACGAGCGGTGCGGGGAAGACGACGCTCATCCGTATCCTGATGCAGCTTCTCGTGCCGGATGGAGGAGTCGTGCTCTATCGCGGGGTGGATCTTGGCGAGCTTTCCGGGAAAGAGATGCTCGCGGTACGCCGCACGATGCAGATGATATTTCAAAATCCTGCGGCCGCGCTTCATCCGCGTATGACGATCCGTGAGAGTATCGAAGAGCCCTCACGCCTATATGGGAAGATGGATCACTTTGAAGAGCGTATGCAAGAGATGCTTTCACGCCTCCAGCTTCGACGCGAGCTGCTCTCGCGCTATCCGGTTGAGCTTTCCGGCGGGGAGCTCCAGCGTGTGGCGCTTGCTCGTTTGCTCCTCATCTCACCGGAGGTCCTGATCTTGGATGAGCCGACTTCGATGCTGGATGTGTCAGTGCAGGCGGAGATCCTGACACTCTTGCAAGAGCTTCAGGAGGATCGGGAGATTGCCTATCTCTTCATTTCTCATGATCTTGATGTCCTTGCTGCGATGGCACGCCGCGTGGGCATCCTATCAGCAGGAAGGCTGGTGGAGATCGGGGCGGCTGAAGATGTGCTGCATCACCCGCAGCACCCCTATACGCAGGAGCTCGTCAGTTCATTTTCTGCTTTGTAAAGTGTGTACCCTGATGGCTCACCGAGCTTCTCAAAGGTCAGGATGAAAGTCCAGGCCTTTTTTCGTGGGAAAGCAGAAGACAGGGAGATGGGAGTGACTGATTATTTTCCATTTCTTTGCGAGGGGGAAGCATTTTCCCCTGCGGAAAGGGGGAGATAGAGCAGCGCAGGAGAACGGATCCTGTGAGCGGTCTCCGGTATACTGCGTTTCAAGGCGTATTTTCTCTTCCCCTTTTTGGTGGTTTATCATATAATGCAATATATGATAAAAATTATGCAAAATAGGGGAAACTACATGCAGAATCATGAGAAGAATACATACAGTCTCTGTCACATCGTGATCGCGGTGCTGGCAGTGGTCCTGATGGGGCTGATCGTCTGGATGATGGTCATCGTGTCGCACATGCAGGGGACGGCGCGCGTGGTGAACTATGCCGGGCTGGTGCGTGGGACGACGCAGCGGATGGTGAAGCTGGAAATGGCGGGTGAGCCGCAGGATGAGATGCGCCGCGAGATCGAGGCGTATATTCAGGGGCTTCGAGAGGGGGATGCATCGCTGTCTTTGGTGCGCTTATCGGATCCGGATTTCCAGGCTAAGATGAAGGAGCTAAGCGGCTACTATCTGCAGGTCAAGCAGGAGATCATCCAACTTCGCCGCACGGGGAAGGCGGACTCCTACCTGATCACTGCGACTGAGCAGTTCTTCGCGATCTGCGATGAAGCGACCGCGCTTGCAGAAGTGTACTCTGAGAAGCAGGCGAAGGATCTGGCTGTGCTGGAGAAGGGCATCACGCTGGTGATCTTTGCGCTGATGATCCTGATCGGTCTTGAGTTTTTCAAGGCGCTGAAGAGGTTGATCGAGAACCGCACGCTGCAGAAGAAGGCGTATCTGGATGCGGCGACGGGGCTTCCGAATAAGAACCGGTGTGAAGAGATCCTGAATGCGCCTGTTTCTTTGGATATGGGCGTGGTGAGCTTCGATCTGAATGATCTTCGCCGCATCAATGACAGCAGGGGACATGAGGCGGGGGATGTATACATCCGTCGTTTTGCGACCGCTCTTCGGGCGGCGGTACCGGAGGAGCACTTCGTCGGCCGCCTGGGCGGGGATGAATTTCTGATGGTGACGCATGGCCTCTCCGAGACGGGCATGGAGGAGCTTCTGGAAGATTTGCGTGCAAAGCTGGCAGAGGAGGCAAAAGAGCATATGGATACGCCGCTTTCTTATGCGGCGGGATATGTGCTGGCAAAGGATGACCCTGAGACGTCCATGCGAGAGCTTTTCGCGAAGGCCGATAAGCATATGTATATCCAGAAGAACCATGCGAAGCGCAGGGAAGCAGAGGCGGAGAGGCGTCTTTCGCTGCGTCTGCTGAAAATGCTAAGCCGTTATCGGAAGAATTTCGCAAATTGTCTGTATTGTGATCTGAAGATGGACGACTATCGCACGATCCGTGCGAGGAGCGATTTCCCTCTTGCGTCTGAGGGCAGCTATTCCGGTGCGGTGCTGCAGCTCGTGGAGGAGATCGAAGGGGCAGACCGGGAACGCATACAGAGCGCACTCTCGAAGGAGGCACTCGAGAAGTCGATCCTTCATAGTGAGGATGCGCTGGACCTTTCCTTTACGCCGAAGGAGGGGGCGGAATTACGCCGTCTCGTCGTCATTCCCGTGGACTTTGACTGCGAGGGGCAGCTTCATCATGTCCTTCTTGCGTTTCAACATGTTCGCCGGGCGGAGGATGCGCCCTTGGGGGCGAAGGAAGCGCTCTCGCTCTACTATGAGCAGCTGAAGCAGTCCATTCTGGAAAATGACAGTTATGTGGATGCCATGCTGGATATGGCGGACTGTATCTATATGGTCGATCTGACCCATGACAGGCTGGAAAGGGATATCGTGCTTCCGGGGAAGGAGGAAGCACATGCGCGCCTCTTTGCGGCACCTTCGCTGCCATGCTCGTATCAGGCCTACTGCGAAGCCCATATGATGCAGATCACACGACAGACACAGGGGTGCTACCGCATCGCCATGAGTGTGAACGATCTTTTGAAGCGCTTCGAAGCGGGTGAGCGGCAATTCTCTGCAGAGTACGGGGTGCGGGAAAAGGATGGTACGATCCGCTGGGTCCGTAAGCTGATCCTTATGACGCGCATCACCGTCTATGATACGGATGCCGGACAAGATATGCCCGTCGTGCAGGCCATCGTCCTTTTGAAAGATACCACAGAAATGCATGAAATGGAGGAACAGCGGCAGGCGGAGCTGCAGGCCGCTCTGGATGAAATGAGCTCTGCGAATCGCGTGAAGACGGAATTCCTCTCCCGCATGAGCCACGATATCCGCACGCCGCTGAACGGCATCATCGGTCTTTTGAAGATCAATGAAGATCATTTCGATAACAAGGAGCTGGTCTTTGAAAACCAGAAAAAGATGCAAGCGGCAGCGAAGCATCTGCTCTCCCTCATCAATGACATCCTGCAGATGAGCAAGCTGGAATCCGGCGGCGTCGTCCTCTCCCGTGAGCGAATCTCTCTCTCTGAGCAGAGAGATGACATCCGCAGCATCCTCTCTGACCGTGTGGTGGAAGCAGGGCTCGAGTGGATCGATGAAGTGAAGGATTACTCGTTCCCTGTACCCTTCGTGTACGGCAGTCCCCTGCATCTTAGGCAGATCATTCTTAATATTTTAGGAAACTGCATCAAGTACAACAAAAAGGGTGGCCGCATCCTGACAAAGGTGGAGTTTCTGGGGACGAGCGGGAATCGCTGTACCTATCGATGGACCGCTTCGGATACCGGTATCGGTATGAGCAAAGAGTTTTTGGCTCATATTTTCGATCCCTTCACCCAGGAAAGACAGGATGCCCGCAGTGTATATCAGGGGACGGGCCTCGGTATGGCCATCGTGAAGAGACTCATCGATGCGATGGGGGGAACCATCTCTATCACCAGTGAAGAGGGGAAGGGCTCGACCTTCGTCATCACGATCCCCTGCGAGATCGCGCCCGCTGAGGAAGAGAAGCCGGAGAAAAAGGGACATGTGGATATCGCAGGTCTTCACCTGATGCTGGTCGAGGATAATGAGCTGAATGCAGAGATCGCGCAGATGCTCCTCACCGATAAGGGAGCGCGCGTCACCGTCGTGGGCGATGGCAAACAGGCTGTGGATCTTTTCAAAAATAAGATCCCGGGCACCTTCGATGCCATCCTCATGGATATCATGATGCCTGTCATGGACGGCATGACAGCGACAAGGGTCATTCGCAGCCTTGCGAGAGCGGATGCGAAAACCATCCCCATCATCGCTATGACGGCGAATGCTTTCGATGAAGATGCGAAAAAATGCATGGAAGCCGGTATGAATGCTCACCTGACGAAACCGATAGAGATCGATCATGTCATCGAGGTTCTGGGACAATATTGCCGATGAAAAAGGGGCTGTGAAGAAATGAATTCTCATTTCTTCACAGCCCCTTTTTACTTTGCTTTCATTTGCTTCAGGGTTCAGGGTTGAGATGGCGGCTTCGCCGCCTTTTTTTTAGAAGATAGTATTCTCGTATCGTCATCCCGAGCGGAGCCGAGGGATCTTTTCGTTTGCCATTTTCTGTTTCATGCGTGAATCAGTTTGCATGAAACACCGTCCTTCCGGGGCGCAGGGAGTACGGTGTTTCCCGCTTGCCGATCCTCTCACATACTTTGCCTTGACCGCGAACGAAAAAGATATCTCGCTTTCGCTCGAAATGACGAATGCGGGGAAGCGGCATTTTCGTATCGAAAGCTATCTGTATGGGGAGTCCGTGAGGCGGCATTCTCCCTCCTTCCCATGGAAGGAGGTGCCCCGAAAGGGCGGAGGTTGGCTCTCGCGGCGGGATGAAAGTCGTGGGAGAGGAGCGTTCTCCCTAGTCACCCCTTCCCATCTATGCTATAATACATAGACAAATATCGATAAAAGAAAATGGAGGCGAGGGTATGGATCATTCGCGGATCAAAAGAGAATATACAGAGCCGGCGGTGCCTTTCACGTTGAAAGCGCCTTTCCAGCCGATGGGGGATCAGCCGAAGGCGGTGAAGTCTCTGGTGAGCGGACTCAGGAATGGCGAATGGGCGCAGGTGCTGCTCGGTGCGACGGGGACGGGGAAGACTTTCACGATGGCGAAGGTCATCGAAGAGGTGCAGCGCCCGACGCTTATCATTTCTCCGAATAAGACGCTGGCGGCACAGACGGCGAGTGAATTCAAGGATTTCTTCCCTGACAATGCGGTGTACTACTTCGTTTCCTACTACGACTACTACCAGCCGGAGTCCTATGTGCCGCAGACGGATACCTATATCGAGAAGGATTCGTCACGCAATGAGGAGATCGACCGCCTGCGCCACTCTGCGACGATGGCGCTTTTCGAGCGGCGGGATGTCATCATCGTGGCATCGGTGTCCTGTATCTACGGTTTGGGTGATCCGGAGGACTACAGCTCTATGGGGCTCTCGCTCAGGCCGGGCGAGGAGATCGAGCGCGACAAGATCCTGGAAAAGCTCGTCAGTATGCAGTATATGCGGAATGACATGAATTTCACGCGAGATACCTTCCGTGTGCGGGGGGATACGATCGATGTATTTCCTGCATCGGAAAACAATATTGCCGTCAGGATCGAAATGTTCGGTGATGAGATCGACTCACTGACGGAGTTCGACGTCCTGACAGGGGAGACGGTCGCCGAGAGAAATCACATCGGCATCTTCCCCGCATCGCACTATGTCACCAGTTCGGATAAGCTCCGCCGTGCCGTCACGTCTATCGAGAAGGAGCTGGATGGGCGGCTCAAAGAGCTCCGGGATCAGGATAAGCTCTTGGAGGCGCAGCGTCTCGAGCAGCGGACGAATTATGATCTGGAAATGATGCAGGAGGTCGGATACTGCTCCGGCATCGAGAATTATTCCCGCCACATGTCGAACAGGAAGCCCGGCGAGCCGCCATTTACGCTCTTGGACTACTTCCCTGAAGATTTCCTCATCATGATCGATGAGTCGCATGTGACGGTACCGCAGCTGCGTGCGATGTACAATGGCGACCAGTCGAGAAAAAGTACGCTTGTCGACTATGGCTTCCGCCTGCCGTCTGCGCTGGATAACCGTCCGCTGACTTTTGATGAATTCACCGAACGGATCAATCAGATCATCTATGTGTCGGCGACGCCGGGGCCGTATGAAATGGGCGTCCAGACGAATCTGGCTGAGCAGATCATCCGACCGACGGGGCTCTTGGATCCTTCCATCGAGGTGCGTCCCATCGAAGGACAGATGGATGACCTGCTGGGGGAGATCCATAAGCGTGAGGAGGCTCACGAGCGCGTCCTCATCACGACACTCACGAAGAAAATGGCGGAGGATCTCACCGATTTCCTGACGGAAGCGGGCGTGAAGGTACGCTATCTGCACTCTGACGTCGCGACCATCGAGCGCGCGGAGATCATCCGTGACCTGCGTGCGGGCGTTTTCGATGTGCTGGTCGGCATCAATCTTTTGCGTGAGGGTCTCGATATGCCGGAGGTCTCGCTCGTGGCTATCCTCGATGCGGATAAGGAGGGCTTCCTGCGCTCGGAAACTTCGATGATCCAGGTCATCGGCCGTGCAGCCAGAAATGAGCACGGGCATGTCATCATGTATGCGGACCGCATCACGAAGTCGATGAAGTATGCCATCGATGAGACGAATCGCCGCCGCACCATCCAGCAGGCATATAATGAGGAGCATCACATCATCCCCCACACTGTCCAAAAGCGGGTCAAAGACCTCATCGACCTCACGAAGATCGAAGAAAAGCCAGCTGCCTATGGCGGCAAGAAAAAAGAGGGCGAGCTTTCTGATGAGGAGATCTACGCTCGCATGAAGGACTGCGAGAAACTCATGAAACAGGCCGCCAAGGATTTGGAATTCGAAGCCGCCGCCCGCTACCGCGACCAGCTCGCCAAGCTGCGCCAGCTCTGGACCGATCGCTACGGTTCTCGCGGGGAAGAAGCGCTGAAGCGTCAGGCTGCGGCGAAGAAACGCATCTATAAGCCGATCAAGAAACGGGTGTAATTTTTGGGTGACTAGTGACTGGTGGCTGGGGATTAGGGATTAGGGGTTCGTTTTGCCCTGCCAGCTGAGTAGCCCTCTTGAAGAAGGGGCGCGCCAAAGGCGGAGGATAGAGTGCCTCGAAGAGGCACCCTTCTGCAGAAAGGTAAACGATGTATGTAAGACAATCGCTTCTCTCGTCTCGTCATTTCGAGCGAAGCCGAGAAATCTCAATAGCACAACGGTTATCAGCCATTTCTCATTCAATCGAGGCTTTCAAATGGAATCAAGGGGAGCCGCCCCAGGGGCTCCCCTAAATCCCCCATACATTTTCCTTCAATTTCGAAAGGACATCCATGGAAAAAGGAATCATCATAAAAGGCGCGCGTCAGAACAATCTGAAGAATATCGATCTGACGCTGCCGCGAAATCAACTCATCGTTTTCACCGGGCTGTCCGGCTCGGGGAAATCGTCGCTGGCTTTTGACACCATCTATGCGGAAGGACAGCGAAAATATGTCGAGTCCCTGTCTGCCTATGCGCGGCAGTTCTTAGGGCAGATGAATAAGCCGGACGTGGATAAGATCGCAGGGCTTTCGCCGGCGATCTCCATCGATCAGAAATCCACCAGCCATAACCCGCGATCGACGGTCGGTACAGTGACGGAGATCCATGACTACCTCCGTATGCTCTATGCACATGCGAGCCGTGCCTTCTGCCCGCACTGCGGCAAGCCGATCCAGCGGCAGACGGTGGATCAGATCGTCGATGCACTCCTTTCGCTCCCCGAGCGGACGAAGCTCATGCTCCTTGGGCCGGTCGCTGTCGCGAAGAAGGGGACGCATAAAAAGCTCTTGGAAGAGCTCCGCAAGGAGGGCTATGTCCGCGTCCGCGTGGATGGGGACGTCCTCTCCCTATCCGATGACATCGAGCTTGCGAAAAACAAGAAGCATAC
This sequence comes from Fusicatenibacter saccharivorans, assembly GCA_963597545.1. Lineage (GTDB taxonomy): Bacteria > Bacillota > Negativicutes > Veillonellales > Dialisteraceae > Dialister > Dialister saccharivorans_A. The sequence continues at coordinate 86,476 of CAVBQN010000002.1, read as the reverse complement.
CATCGAAGTGGTGGTGGACCGCATCATCGTGAAGGACGGCATCGTGCGCCGCCTGACAGACTCGGTGGAGGCCGCGCTGAAGCTAGGGGATGGCATGATGGTGGGAAGCATCATCGGCGGAAAGGACATGGTCTTTTCCACCCATTTCTCCTGCCCGGACTGCGGCATTTCCCTGCCAAAGCCGGAGCCGCGCATTTTCTCCTTCAATAATCCCTTCGGCGCCTGCCCCGCCTGCATGGGCCTCGGCGCTTCGCTGGAGGCGGATTTCCATCGCATCCTGCCCGATCACACGATCCCTTTCCGTCTGGGCGCGATCCAGCCATTTCCTTATAATAAGGAAACCTGGCTCTACAAGCTGCTCGATGCTTTCCTGAAATCCTATGGCCTCACCATGGACGCATGCTATGATGACTTGCCGGATCAGGCAAAGGCAGAGTTTGAAAACGGCGGCACGGCGCTTCTCTCCTTCCAGTACACCAGCCCCGAAGGCATCACAAAGTCCTATGAGCGTCCTTTCGAAGGTATCGTCCCGATGACGAAGCGGCGCTATGAAGAGGCGTGGACAGAGAAGATGAAGGAAACGCTTTCGAACTACCTCATCGAAAAGCCATGTCCCGTCTGCCATGGGGCGCGCCTGAAGCCGGAGAGCCTCGCTTTCCGCGTCGGTGGGAAGAATATCGCAGAGATCTCCTCCATGGCTGTCATCGACCTCCTGGACTTCATGAACCATGTCACGCTTTCCGAAAAGGAAAAGATCATCGCAGACCAGATCCTGCGCGAGGTGAAGAGCCGTCTCTCCTTCCTCGTGAATGTCGGGCTCGACTACCTGACACTCTCCCGCGGCGCCTCGACGCTCTCCGGCGGCGAAGCCCAGCGCATCCGTCTGGCGACGCAGATCGGCTCCGGCCTCGTCGGTGTCCTCTACATCCTGGATGAACCGTCCATCGGTCTGCATCAGCGTGACAATGACAAGCTCCTTGCGACCCTGAAGGGCATGCGGGATCTGGGAAATACGCTCATCGTTGTCGAGCATGATGAGGATACCATCCGCACCGCAGACTGGGTCGTGGATATCGGCCCCGGCGCAGGGGAAAATGGCGGCTCCGTCATCGCGGAGGGCACGCCTGAGGACGTGATGAAGGTGAAGGCCTCCATCACGGGGCAGTACCTGCGCGGTGAGAAATACATCCCGCTGCCGGAAAAGAGGAGAAAAGGAAATGGACTCTCGCTCACCATCCATGGCGCTCACGAACACAATCTGAAGCACATCGACGTGACCATCCCGCTCGGTGCCTTCACCGTCGTCACCGGTGAGTCTGGCTCGGGCAAGAGTACGCTCGTGAATGAGATCCTCTATCAGGGACTGTCGAATATCAAGAACCATACATCCTACCGGGCCGGAGCTTTCGACTCCATGGACGGCGCAGAGTATGTGGATAAGATCATCGATATCGACCAGCAGCCGATCGGGCGCACGCCGCGCTCGAATCCAGCCACTTATACCGGCGTTTTCAATGACATCCGCGAGCTTTTCAGCCAGACCTCCGAAGCCAAGATGCGCGGCTACAAACCGGGGCGTTTCAGCTTCAATATGAAAGGCGGACGCTGTGAAGCCTGCCACGGTGACGGCATCATCAAGATCGAGATGCAGTTCCTCTCAGACGTTTACGTTCCCTGTGAAGTCTGCCACGGCGCGAGGTACAACCGAGAGACGCTCGAAGTCCGCTACAAGGGCAAGAACATCTCCGATGTGCTGAATATGACCATCGATGAAGCCGTGCCTTTCTTTGAAAACCACGACAAGATCCTGCGGAAATTGAAGACCCTGCAGGAGGTTGGCCTTGGCTACATCCATCTGGGACAGCCGGCCACCACCATGTCCGGCGGCGAAGCCCAGCGAGTGAAACTGGCGACCGAGCTCATGCGCCGCGGCACCGGAGATACCCTATACATCCTCGATGAACCGACCACCGGCCTTCACAGCGAAGACATCCGGAAGCTTTTGATCGTCCTCGAGAAGCTGGTGGATCAGGGAAATACTGTCGTCGTCATCGAGCACAATCTTGATGTCGTCAAGACCGCCGACTACATCATCGACCTCGGCCCCGAAGGCGGCGACAAGGGCGGCGAGATCGTGGCCACCGGTACGCCGGAAGAAGTCGCGAAAGTGGAAGCGTCCTACACCGGGCAGTACCTCGGCCCGGTCATCAAACGGACGAAAAAGTTTATGGGGTTGAAGTGACTAGGGGCTGGGGATTAGGGACTAGGGATTAGACTAGGAGACTAGAAGACATCAGCCCCCGTATCGTCATTTCGAGCGAAGTGAGAAATCTTTCTTGCAGATCGATAAACGAAGGATGCGAGAAAGGAGAAATACGCAGTACCGAGGCGTCATTTCCGTATCAGTGCCTATGTGATACTGACCGCAGTGCAAGAAAGAATCATCGGAAGCGCTTTCGATGACGAGACGATAAGGGAAAGGGATACCCCCAAAAGTTTGAAAGCAGAAAATAACCATCTTCCCGTTATAGGAATCCTCATAGGTTAAACAGGTTCAAAAGGTTCACAGGTTTTTCATCTTTCGTGAATATCATATATTCTAAAACTCCGCGGCGCTTCCCTATGATGATGCGCTGCACCACCCCCGTTGAACCCGCTGAACCTGTTTAACCCTCTGAACCCTCTGAACCCTCTGAACCCCTAATCCCTTATTCTTTTTCTCAGGAGTCTTTTATGATCGATGTCAATGAAAAAATCAAAGCCAAGGTAGAAGCCCTTCCTGACTCGCCCGGGGTGTACCGTTGGAAAGACAAAGACGGGCGGATCATCTACGTCGGCAAGGCGAAGAACCTGAAGAACCGTGTCCGCTCCTATGTACGAGAGGATAAGAACCGTTCCCCGAAAGTCGCTGCGATGATCCGTCACGCGGACGATCTCGACATCACGATGACCGGGACGGAGATGGAGGCGCTGATCCTGGAGTGCAATCTCATCAAAGAACTGCACCCGAAGTACAATATCTCCCTGCGTGATGACAAGTCCTACCCCTATGTGAAGATCACGGTGAATGATGAGTGGCCGCGCATCTTCGTCACGAGGAACATCCGTCGTGATGATGGGGCGAAGTATTTCGGCCCCTTTACCGACGTGGGGAGCCTTCGTCAGACGCTGTCCCTCCTTCGCCACTACTATCCCATCCGCACCTGCCGCTCCATGAAGGTATCCCGTCCCTGTCTGCAGTACCACATGCATCTCTGCAGTGCGCCCTGCGGCGGCCACGTCGATCACATCGACTATGACCGTGACGTGAAGACCATCTGCGACCTGCTCGAAGGGAAGAGCACCGTGCTGGTAAAGGAGCTCACGCGGCAGATGATGGAGGCGTCGGAAGCGATGGATTTCGAAAAAGCCGCCAAGCTGCGCGACCATATCCGCGCCATCGAAAGTGTGCAGCAGCGCCAGCACATCGTATCCACGGAAGGGGACTTCGACGTGCTCGGCATGGCACGCGACGGCAGTCACACCGGACTGGAGATTTTCTATATCCGCTATGGCCGCATGGTGGGGAAGGAGAATTTCAGTATCCCCGAAAGTGCATCCGAGACGAATGAGGAGATCATCACCACCTTCCTTCGCGATTTCTACGGAGGAAATCCGACATCCGTCCCGAAAGAAATTATCCTGCCGCTCCTGCCGGAAGAGTCCGGTCTCCTCTCTCTCTGGCTGACGAAGCTTCGCGGAAGCGAAGTGAAGCTCATCCGCCCCGAGCGCGGCTTCAAGCGCCGCCTGAAAGACATGGCGATGGCAAATGCAGCGAAGTATCTCTCCGACAAGAAGCTGCAGTGGGAGTATCAGGATGCCCGCGAGCAGGGCGCCGTGCAGAAGCTGAAAGAGCTGCTCTCTCTGCCGCGCCTTCCCGAGCGCATGGAATGCTTCGATATTTCTCACAACCAAGGCGCAGAGACCACCGGCTCCATGGCCGTCTTCGAGCATGGCCGTCCGGCGAAGAGCGAATACCGGAAATTCAAACTGCAGACCACGCAGGGGCATGCGGACGACTTCAAGTCCATGGCAGAAGTCATGAGCCGCCGCTATGGGAAGGAAAAGGACTGGCCCGAGCCCGACCTCATCGTCCTTGATGGCGGTCTTGGGCAGATGCATGCGGCCATTCCCGTGATCCGCGAGGCCGGCTGCCATGCACCCGTTATCGGGCTCGCCAAGCGTATCGAAGAGATCTACGTAGAAGGCAGCGACATCCCGATCGTCCTCGATCACCACGAGCCCGCTCTCCAGCTTCTCCAGTTCATCCGCGACGAAGCCCACCGCTTCGTCATCACCTATCACCGGAAATGGACGAATAAAAGAAATACGGAGTCCGTTCTTGACCACATCGAAGGCATCGGCCCAAACCGCCGGAACGCCCTCTGGCATGCCTTCCGCTCGCTCGATGAAATGAAAAAAGCGAGCGAAGAGGAGCTTGCCAAGGTAGCGGGCATGAATAAGCGTGCCGCGCACAATGTCTATCGGTTCTTCCATATGAGAAAAGACGAGAAACAGCTCGTCCTGCAGGGGATGGATGTGGAAAAGGAAGGCTGATGATACGGGGTAATGCGACATTCTACCTCCTTCCTCTGGAAGGAGGTGCCCCGAAGGGGCGGAAGTTGGCTTCCAAATCTGGATGAAAACTCATGTTGGACGAGCGCCGCCCCGTATCGTCATCCCGAGCGAAGCCGAGGGATCTTCCTTGCACGGCGGAAAAACAGTTTCTCTGGAAACCGCAGTGCCAAGGCATTGTTACTCTATCATCGCATAAATAAGTGCGGATGACGGAAGAAAGACTGTTTTATCCAAAATACGACAATAAAAAAGGAGCTGTGAAGAAATGAATCCTCATTTCTTCACAGCCCCTTTTTACTTTGCTTTCATTTGGTTCAGGGTTCAGGGCTCTCGTGGCGGCTTCACCGCTTCTTTAGAAGATGGTATTCTCGTATCGCAGCCTTCCCCTAGAGGGGAAGGTGCCCCGCAGGGGCGGATAGGGTACTTTCGTTAACGGCGTACTTGAGGACATACGCTTTGTCTATTTCGTTCCACTGGTTTTCATGCCGCTAGAACCCTATCCGGCTCGCTGCGCTCGCCACCTTCCCCATGGGGGAAGGCTTGGGATACGGGAAAGGGGAAGAACAAACAAAAAAGACGAACCGAAATGATATGATCCCCCTAAAGCAGACAAGGTAAATAACCAAACTGCTTTAGGGGGGATCATATCACCTGAGAGAGTGCTTTCTTTCTTTGAGGGCACAGGAGGTCATGATGTGTGGAAATCCCTTTGGTTTCTTCTGCTGAACTTCCATGCAGGAAAGGAAAATTCCCCGAGTGGGGATTTTTTATTTTGCCTGTTTTTCGAAAAACGGAAGAAATCATAGCGGGGAGTGGTTTGATTTCAGGCAGAAGGTGCTGAAAACATCGATAAAATCAATACACGGGCAGCAGATGGGAAAATGATGGGCTTGAAAAATTTTCGTTGTCACAGGGTGGGGGATTGTGGTAGAATGTGGGTAAATGTGGAGGAGGTGGAAGGATATGTTTATGAATGAATATTCTCATACCATAGACGCCAAGGGGCGCATGATCCTTCCAGCGAAATTCAGAGAAGAGCTGGGAAGTCGTTTTGTGCTGGCTCCAAGTCTGGATACCTGCCTCAATATTTATCCGAAAGAACGCTGGGATGCCTTGATTGCCCGGCTGCAGAAGCTGCCTTTCACGAACCGCAATGTCCGCAAGATCATGCGTCATCTGATCGGCCGCGGGACGGAGATGGAGTGTGACCGTCAGGGACGCATCCTGATCCCGGCCCACCTTCGTGAATTTGCACAGCTGAAGAAGGAAGCCTGCATCGTGGGGACGGGACCCATCATCGAGATCTGGGATCCGGAGCTCCTGCGTCAAGACGAAGAGGGCGAGGATATCGCAGAACTCGCGGATGCCCTCGACCTTCCGCTGAATTTTGATCTGTGATTTGTAGTGACTGGTGACTGGTGGCTAGGGATTAGTAGCTGGGGATTAGGTTTGCGAAACGAGAGACCGCTATTTCTCGTTTCTCATTTCTCATTCGAGCAAAGCTTTCATTCACAATCAAGGGACGTCACGCCCCAGGGGCTAACCCTGAACCCTGAAGTTTGAAAGCAGGGATGAGTAGCTAGGTATTAGGGATTGGGGATTAGAGTGACTAGTGACTGGTGACTAGTGACTTGAATACCGCCTTCGGGCATCGCCCTATTTATACTCTGCGGCGAAGCCGCCACCTTCATTCCTAATTCCTCATTCCTAATTCCTAATTTATGCGAAGCTTTCATCCCCAATCAAGGAACGGCACGACCCACAGGCTACCCCTGAACCCTGAACCTTTTTTCGAGGACTTATTTATGGAATTTCAACACACCACCGTGCTTCTGCACGAAATGATCGACCGGATCCTGACGGATCCTCATGGCATTTATGTCGACTGTACCTTAGGGGGCGGCGGGCATTCTTTCGCTATGGCGGAGAAGCTCGCTCCGGATGCGCTTCTGATCGGCGTCGATCAGGATGAAGAAGCGATCGAGGCGGCTTCTCAGCGCCTTTCCGGTTGTGCCTGCCGTCATCTTCTGGTACGGGATAATTTTTCTCACATCCATGACATTCTGGCATCGCTCAATATAGAGAAGGTCGATGGCTTCATTTTCGATCTGGGGGTTTCTTCTCATCAGCTCGATGATGGCAGCCGTGGCTTCTCTTATATGAATAATGGAAAGCTCGATATGCGAATGGATCAGAGAAATCCGCGCACGGCGTATGAGATCGTGAATACCTATGAAGAGGAAGAGCTTGCGCGCATCATCTGGGAGTATGGAGAAGAGCGATGGGCGAAGCGGATCGCGCAGTTTATCTGCGAATTCCGCGAGAAGAAGCCCATCGAGACGACGGATGATCTGGTCTCGGTCATCAAGGCGGCCATTCCGGCGCATGCTAGAAGAAATGGCCCGCACCCCGCGAAGCGCACATTTCAGGCGATCCGCATCGAGGTAAATAATGAGCTGGGAATCTTGAAAGACACGATGGAAGCCTGCGTTTCCCACCTGAAAGTGGGGGGACGCGTCGGCGTCATCACGTTCCAGTCGCTGGAAGACCGCATCATCAAGAAAACTTTCAAAGAAATGGAAAGGGACTGCATCTGCCCGCCGGAGCTGCCTGTTTGTGTGTGCCACCACCATCGTCTGGTGAAGTCCGTCGGCAAGGCGCAAAAGCCGAGCGCGAAGGAAATCGAGGAGAATCCGCGTGCGAGGAGTGCTGTTCTTCGCGTCGTGGAAAGGGTGTAGGAGATTAGTGACTAGTGGCTGGTGACTAGGAATTAGTGGCTAGGGATTAGGTTTGCGATACGAGAAAATCGCTAGTTTTACGGAAACACTGATTAAATCGTTGTTCGATTTGACTCTGCGATTTAATCAGCGTTTCCTTAAACCTCCGCGGCGCTTCTGATTTTTATGCGCCGCACCTTCCCCGTTGAACCCTCAGAACCTATAGAACCTGCTGAACCTATTTCACAATGAAATCAAAGGGCGACACGCCCCAGGGGCTCACCCTGAGATATAGAGTCGGATCAAAGATAGGAGATATCGTATGGTACAGGATGTGCAAGTCATGGGTTACATGCCGTCGATGCCGGAAAGCGTCGCGCCTCGACGGATCGAGCGCGAAAAGTCTGATTCTTCCTATTTTTTCCATGACATCATTCTAGGGACGTTGATGATTCTTCTTCCTGTGATGCTGCTGGTCTTCCTGAATGGTATCAATATTCAAGAGGAATATAGAATGCAGCGGATTCGCAGCGAGGTCATGACGATGGCGAAGGAGAATGCCGTGGATAAGCTCGAAGTGTCCCGTCTGGAGGCACCGGTACGCATTCAGCAGATCGCAGAGCAGAAGCTCAAGATGAGCCTGCCTGTCCGTGCGGTCTACGGCAGCGCGGATCCCGCCAAACCGCACCCGAATAAAGGGAGATAGAGAAATGGGTTCGGAAGGTTCTGAGGGGTCAAAAGGTTCAACGGGTTTCCCATTTTGGGCAATGATGTTTCCTTAATGGCATTGCCATTTGGGGGAAATAACGGTTCCTTAAAAACTCTGCGGCGCTTAGATCCTTCGACTCAGTTCTCATTATTTCAGATAAGCCATTTTTTAACATACGACGTTTTTCTCCGCTCAGGATGACGAAATGCGCCGCACCATCTCCGTTGAACCCGTTGTACCCATTGAACCTTACTCAAAATGAATCAATGCGTTCCCCAAAATAAGGCGATAGTAGTGAACTACACAAGAAAGGGGCTGTGAAAATGAAATTTCATCTTTCACAGCCCCTTGTGCTTGCCATAGTTTTAAGCTAATATAATGAGTGGCATTCGAGCGTCGTCTCTGACGGAGGTGAAAGCTCATGCCATGATGATTTCAAAAGCACGACTCATAGAATACTCATATAGTACAGGAAGCGGATGACATCCGGCAGTACGGGTGTCTTGTTTCCTACATACAAAACCAGAGGTGACTGTTTTGAAAAAATTAGCAGAATTACTGAAAACAACGCCGGTCCTTCGCACAGAAGGCGACACAGATATTGAAATTTTGGATGTGACAGCGGACTCGCGGCAGGTGAAAGAGGGCAGCCTTTTCTTCTGCCTCGAAGGGGCGCATGTGGATGGACATCGGTTCGTAGGCTCTGCCGTGGAGCTGGGGGCGAAAGTCATCGTGGCTTCCAAAGAGGTCGAGGTACCGGAAGGGGTCGCTGTCATCTATGTGGCAGATACCAGAAAAGCGATGGAAGATATGGTGCCGTTTTTCTTTGACTATCCGGCACGCAAGATGCGTATGATCGCGCTTACGGGGACGAATGGCAAGACCACCACGACCCATGTCGTGAGCCATATCCTTGAGCAGGCGGGCTACAAGACGGGTGTCATCGGCACCATCCACGCCCTGATCGGGGATAAGGAGCTGCCGACGCACAATACTACACCGGATGTCATTGATCTGGAACGTCTGCTCTGGCAGATGGTAGAAGAAGAGGTCACCCATGTGTGCATGGAAGTGTCTTCCCATTCGCTCGTCATGGGGCGCGTCGAGGGCGTGGAGTTTGACAATGCTGTCTTCACGAACCTCACGGAAGACCATCTGGACTATCATAAGACGATGGACAACTATGCGAAAGCCAAGGCCATCCTTTTCGAGAAGGTATCTTCCGCAGGACAGACGAAGGGGAATAAGTCGGCGTGGGTGAATGTGGATGACCCGTATGCCCATGTGATGATGGATGCTGTCGACCAGAAGGTGGCGGATCTTCACACCTACAGCATGAGTGACAAGACGGCGGATCTGTATGCCTTTGACAGTCAGTTCACCGGTAAGTCTTCCGCTTTCAAGGTGACTTATGAAGGGAAGACCTACCAGCTGGAAACGAAGCTGGCGGGCCGTTTCAATATTTATAATACACTGGGCGCGATCGGCGCGGCGCTTTCCGAAGGGATTTCCATGGAAACCATTGTGGCTGCCATGAAGACATTCCACAGCGTGCCGGGTCGTTTCGAGCTGATCGATGAGGGCCAGTCCTTCACTGTCGTGGTCGACTACGCGCATACCCCGGATGGTCTTGAGAAGATCCTGACGACGGCGCAGGAGATCACGAAGGGCCGCATCCTGGTCGTTTTCGGCTGCGGCGGTGACCGCGACAAGCTGAAACGCCCGATCATGGGACGCATCGCTGCCCGCTATGCGGATGTGGCGATCGTGACCAGTGATAATCCGCGCACGGAAGACCCGGAGACCATTGTGAAAGAAGTGGCAGCCGGTGTCGAAGAAGTGAAGGCGGAGAAGCCGTCTCTGCAGGTGGAAGTGGTGGTCGACAGAAGAAGCGCCATTCAGAAGGCGATTTCCCTCGCCAAGGGAGACGATATCGTCCTCATCGCCGGCAAGGGCCATGAAGACTACCAGATCCTGAAAGATAAGACCATTCATTTCGACGATAGGGAAGAAGCGAGGAAAGCGCTGAAGCAGGCATAGGCACTTCGCTTTTGGGTAAACTACTGAAGGAGTGAAATTCATGGCTTCATTTACGATAGAAGAAATAGAAAGAGCCTGCGGGGCGTCATTGCTCCAGCGCGGCAGGGAGCCGTCTATGGACGGGGTCAGTACCGATACCCGCACGATCGAGACGGGGAATCTGTTTCTGGCTCTTAAAGGAGAAAATTTTGATGGGCATGCCTTTCTGAAAAAGGCGTGCGAAGGAGGGGCTTCGGGGGTCATCCTTTCGGATGCTTCTTTTGCCGCGGAGCTGCCTTCCGATGTATCGGCGTTTCTTGTAAAGGATACGAAGAAGGCACTGGAAGATCTTGCCCATTTTCACCGTATGCGTTTCCATGTGCCGGTGATCGGCATCACGGGATCTAATGGAAAAACAACGACGAAAGACATGACGACAGCGCTCCTGTCGTCTCGTTTTCATGTCTGTGCGACACAGAAGAATTTCAATAATGAGATCGGTCTTTCCATGACGCTTCTCTCGATGACAAAAGAGACGGAAGTCTGCGTCGTAGAAATGGGGATGCGCGGCTTCGGCCAGATCGCAGAGCTTTGTGCGATCGCCAGCCCGACCATCGGTATCGTGACCAATGTCGGCACATCGCATATCGGGATCCTGGGCAGTCAGGAAAATATCGCGAAGGCGAAGGCCGAGCTGATCGAAGCACTGCCGAAGGATGGCACAGCGATCCTGAATGGAGACGACCCCTTCGTCAAAGCGATGGGGGACGGCTTCGAGGGGCGTGTGATTTCCTATGGCCTCGAAGGGCGCTATACCGTCCGCGGGACAGATGTGCGCTATGAGGCTTCGCATACCCAGTTCATCTGCACGTCTTTTGATGAAGCATTCCGCGTGAAGCTCCATCTTCTCGGCGTACACAATGTCTACGATGCGCTGGCCGCCATCGCGGCAGCCCGCGTCCTTGGCGTGGACAGCCGGAAAATTCAAAAAGCATTTGCGGATTTCCATCCGATCGGTCAGCGGCAGACACTGCTTACCATCGCAGGGATTTCCGTCATGGATGACTCGTACAATGCGAATCCGCTCTCCATGGAAATGGCCTTCGGCTCGCTGAAGCAGATCCCCGCTTCGCATCATTATCTGGTGCTGGGCGATATGGGAGAGCTGGGCGAGATGGAAGAGGCGCTGCACCGTGAGACGGGAAAGAAAGCCGCCGCCATGGGGTTTGACGGCCTCATCACGGTGGGACCTCTCTCTCACCATCTGGCTTCCAGTGCCAAAGAGGGCGGCATGACGTCTGTTTTCTCGTATGAGACCTGTGAAGAGGCTGCCGAGAAGCTGGCGTCTCTGGCCAAAGCCGGTGATGCCGTGCTGGTGAAGGGTTCGCACTATATGCATATGGAAAAAGTACCAATGCTCTTGAGGGGAGTTCTGACAAAGGATGGAAAGTAATTATTGTATATACCTGCTGGAAGCAGCGGTTCTCACCATCATCTGCGGATGGGTGGGCATTCCGCTTTTGAAAAAATTGAAGGCGCGCCAGTCGATCCGCACCGAAGGACCGAAGTCTCATCGGGCCAAGAGCGGCACACCGACCATGGGCGGGCTCTTCATGCTGACAGCGATGGTACTGGTGGTCCTCTTCAATCGCCTCTTGGATCCATCGGTCCTCTGGCTCCTTTTCCTGACGCTGGGGCATGGGCTTTTAGGATTTCTCGATGACTTTATCAAGGCGGAAAAGAAAAGAAATCTGGGGCTGACCGCCAAGCAGAAAATGCTGGGGCAGCTGATCCTCGCCGTGCTCTTCTGCTGGGGCGTCGTCGATACCCTGCACCTGCCGTACTCGATCGCGATCCCATTCACGACGATGGATATTTCCATCGGACTTTTGTACTATCCTTTCGTTGTCCTTGTCATCGTGGGGGCTTCGAATGCGGTGAACCTGACGGATGGACTGGACGGGCTGGCTTCCGGCTGCTGCGTCATCGCTTTTACGGCCTATGCGGTCTTCTGCTATATGACAGGATTTCATGACCTCGGCTATTTCATCATCATTCTGGCAGGGGCCTGCATTGGATTCCTTTTCTTCAATTATCACCCGGCCAAGGTCTTCATGGGGGATACCGGCTCGCTCGCCCTCGGCGGAGCCATTGCCGGGATTTCGGTCATGACCCGGACAGAGCTGCTGCTCGCCTTTCTCGGACTGATTTTTGTGCTGGAAGCCTTATCTGTCATCATTCAGGTCATTTCTTTCAAAACAACGGGCAAGCGTGTCTTCAAGATGAGTCCGCTGCACCATCATTTCGAACTGTCCGGCTGGAGCGAAGTCCGTGTCGTCTGGTCCTTCTGGATCTTCGAGGGCCTCGCCGCGGCAGGCAGCCTGATGCTGGCAATCTATGCACTGCCATAGACTGAGAGACTAGGAGACTGGGAGACTAAAGACTGAAGACTAAGAGACTAAGAGACGGCGAGATGATGTATGAAATCGGATGCTTTCCGCGCCGATTCCTAATCCCTGGCTACTAGTCACTAGCCACCAGTCCCCTTCGACTATCCATGTTTTACTATCATGGGAGGTATGCTTTGAAAAATGTATTGATTCTGGGCGCCGGCATCAGCGGCCTTGGCGCAGCCCATGTACTTCTCCGTCATGGAGCCCATGTCGTGATTTCAGATCTGAAAGATCAGATACAGAATACAAAAGAAAAAGAAGAGCTCATCGGGCTCGGGGCGGAGTTCTGCTTCGGCGCGCAGTCGGAGAGCCTTTTGGACGGGATGGATGCCGTCGTCGTTTCTCCTGTCATCCCGGCGGAAAATGTCGTGATCCAGGGGGCGATGAAGCGGGGTATCCCTGTCCTGAGCGAAGTCGAGCTGGCCTTTCGCGTGACGAAGGCGCCGATCCTTGCCATCACGGGGACGAATGGGAAAACCACGACCACGACGCTGTTAGGCAGCATGCTCTCGCACTCAGGGAGGCCCTTTGCTCTGGCAGGAAATCTGGGGATCTCCCTTTCCCGCGAAGCCGAGCTGGTGCCGGAGAACGGGCTGATCGCAGCGGAAGTTTCGAGCTTCCAGCTGGAATTCATCACCCATTTCCAGCCGAAGGCGGCGGTCATCCTGAATATCACGCCCGACCATCTGGAGCGTCATCACACCATGGAGGCCTACGTGGCAGCCAAGGCACGCATTTTTGAAAATATGGACGAAACAAACTGCATCCTTCTGAATGCGGATGATCCCTATACGCCGATGCTTAAAAAGCAGGCGGAAGCGCACACCCATGTGTGTCTGCTCTCTACCTCGCACGGGGTCGAGGAAGGCGCATGCCTCTCCGGTGACCGTCTCGTGCTGAAGAGAAGGGGAGAAACCATTCCTCTCTGCACGGCAGGTGAGCTCTTGCTGAAGGGGAAACAGAATATCGAGGACTGCCTGGCGGCTGCTTTCCTGGCACATGAGGGCGGCGTCGACACGGCGGTCATCATAGAGGCGTTGAAGACCTTCGCCGCTCTTCCGAACCGCATCGAATTTGTTCGCAAGCTGGATGGCGTATCGTACTACAATGACTCCAAGGCCACGAATACTGATGCAGCCGTCAAAGGCATGGAAGCCTTCGACAAGCCGGTCATCCTGATCGCCGGCGGCCATGATAAGGGGACGCCTCTTTCTGATTTCATGCAGGTCGTGCGCCGTCATACGAAAGAGCTCATCCTTTTGGGCGCTGCGGCTGAGCGTTTCGAGGAAGCGGCCAGAGAGGCGGGCGTCTCTTCGATCCACCGCGTATCCTCTATGAAAGAGGCCGTCCTCCTCGGACAGAAGCTGGCGAAACCGGGGGATGTCGTCATCCTTTCACCGGCCTGCTCCTCTTTCGATATGTATAAGAATATGGAAGAGCGCGGCATGGATTTCAAGAAAATCGTTAAGGGGCTTTGAGAAAAGGGAAATCGAGGATTCGCTCATTTTCCTGTTCAGGAAATAATGGGTTCAGGGTTCAGGGTGGTGGTGCGGCGCTTAAAATTAGAAAGCGCCGCGGAGTTATATATTTGCGGCGAAGCCGCCTCCACGATCCTGAACCCTAAAGTTTGAAAGCAGGTATGAGTGACTGGTGACTTGTGACTGGTAGCTAGGGATTAGTAGCTAGGGATTAGGTTTGCGATGCGAGAAAACCGCTAGTTTCAAACTTCCGCGGCGCTTCTGTATTTTTATGCGCCGCACCACCATTTCTAATTTCTAATTCAATCGAGGCTTTCAAACGTAATCAAGGACAGCATGCCCCGTGGGCTAACCCTGAACCCTGAACCTTGAATCCTTAAACCTTTCCAATTATCATTTACAGACCATCAACATGGGAGAATGTATCATTCATGAAACGGGTTATTTTATCTGGCGGCGGTACGGGGGGACATATTTACCCGGCCATCACCATTGCTAAAGAAATAGCAAAACTGGAAGAAACAGAATTTCTTTTCGTGGGCACGCCGAATGGGATGGAGTCACGTATCATTCCGAAAGAAGGGTATCGTTTCGCCTCGCTGCCGGCTTCGGGCCTGAAGCGGAAGCTGACGCTGGAAAATATCGGTATCCTGTGTCGTACTGCAGGCAGCCTGTTCAAAGCGCGCCGGATTCTGAAAGATTTCGCGCCGGACGTAGTCATCGGGACGGGCGGCTATGTATGCGGGCCGATCCTGATGGCGGCAGCGCTCTCTCATATCCCGACGCTGATTCAGGAGCAGAATGTGATCCCGGGGATCACGAATAAGATCCTTTCCCGCGTGGTCGATAAGATCGCGCTGGGCTATGAAGCAGCCGGATCCCGTTTCCCGCATCCTGAGAAATGCATCTATACAGGAAATCCGATCCGTCCTGACATCATGGAAGCCAAGCGGGAGGCATCCCGCAAGGCACTCGGGCTTTCGCCGGATACCTTCATGGTACTGGTCACCGGCGGCAGCCGCGGAGCGAGGACGATCAATACTGCGATGCTGGATGTGCATCGCCATTTCAAGGATGCGAAGAACCTGTGCCTTTACCATGTGACGGGCGAGCTGGAGTATGACAAGATCACGAGCGCACTCGGCTGCGAGGAGGATGGGCATTACGGTTCTGCGAGCCGCATCATCCGCTATGAGTACCATATGCCGAATGCACTGGCGGCGGCCGATCTCATCATCTGCCGCGCGGGAGCCATCAGTCTGGCGGAGGTCGCAGCGAGAGAGCTGCCGGCCATCCTGATCCCGTATCCCTATGCGGCGGAGGATCACCAGACATACAATGCCCGCGTCTTTTCTGAGGCGGGCGCGGCGAAGATGATCCTGGATAAGGACGTCTCTGGCGCCAAATTCATCGAAAATATCACAGCGCTTCGCGAGCATCCCGAAGCCCTTCAGACGATGGAGAAGTCCATCGGCACTTTGAAAAAAGTGCATGCCGGAGAGGATATCGCAAGACTTGCACTGTCGCTCATTAAATAAAGGAAGACGATTATGGACCTCACGAAGTATCATACATTCCATTTTATAGGGATCGGCGGTATGGGCATGCGTGCGCTGGCCGTCATTCTGCTGGACAAGGGGGATCGCATTTCCGGTTCCGATGTAGCAGACTCTCCCTTCCTGCGCGATTTCCGAAAAAAAGGCGCAGAGATTTATATCGGGCATGAAGCCTCTCATGTAAGGGGTGCTGACTGCGTGGTCATTTCTTCGGCGATTTCCGAAGAAAATCCGGAGCTCGTGGAAGCGAGACGTCTTGGCATTCCCGTGTTCCATCGCTCCGATGTGCTGGCAGCCATGTTCCACTGGGGCAAAGGCATCGCAGTCGCAGGCGCACATGGGAAATCCACGACCTCTGCCATGGTGGGCCAGATTTTCTATGAAGCGGGCAAAGATCCGACGATCGTTCTCGGAGCGGCAGCCAGCTATATCGGAGGAAATTCCTGCCTCGGAAAAGGCGAGTATGTCATCGCGGAAGCGGATGAAAGCGACGGCTCTTTCCTGAAATTTTCCCCCTATATGACAGTGGTGACGAATATCGAGGATGACCATCTGGATCATTATGGCAGCGTCGAAAATATCCGTCGTGCCTTTTCCGAATTCATCAGCCATATCTGCTACGAGGACGGCGTCGCCATCGTATGCACCGACAGTGAGGGCGTATGCGCGATCCTGCCCGAGATCCATAAGACCTGCATCACCTACGGGCTCAATGAAAAAGCTGACTATCGGGCCGTGAACAAGCGATACGAAAACAGGCATCTTCTTTTCGATGTGGTGCATGAGGGTAAGACGCTCGGCACCATCGAGCTGCAGATCCCGGGCTCGCATAATATCCGTGATGCGCTGGGAGCTGTGATCGCAGCGCTCTACTGCGGCATCCCGATGGAAACGATCGAGACGGCGCTGTCTCATTTCGTGGGAGTGAAGCGTCGCTTCGAGACGAAGTCCAGAGAAAATGATCTTTGGGTGGTCGATGACTATGCACACCATCCGACGGAAATCAAAGCAACTCTGAAAGCAGCGAGAGAGACAGGCGATCATCGCATCATCTGTGCCTTCCAGCCGCATCGCTATTCCCGCACGCAGCTGCTGCAGCAGGAGTTTGCCGAAGCCTTTGATGATGCGGATGTACTCTTCTTCACCGATATCTATGCGGCAAGTGAGGCACCGATCGAAGGCGTCGACGGACACCTGATCCCCTCGCTGGTTCACAAGCGTCTGCCGGAGAAAGAGATCCACTATGTGGATACCGTGGAAGGCGTATCTCAGGCACTTTATGATTTCGTAAAGCCGGGAGATATGATCATCACCATGGGCGCCGGCAGCATTTACCGCGCAGGGGAAGAACTCATTCAGTTGGTGAAGGATAAAGGGTTGAAAAAGTGATTACTAAAGAGAGCAGAATCGTGGTCCTCATGGGAGGACCCTCCAGAGAGGCAGAAGTCTCAAGAAATACAGGGAAGGCCATTTTAGAAGCCTTGACTTCCATTGGCTATCAGGCCATTCCTTTGGAATATGATCCGCATCATGTGGTGGAGCAGCTGAAAGAAGCGAAGGCCGATGCCGTATTCATCGCGCTGCATGGCAAGTACGGGGAGGATGGCACCATCCAGAGCGTACTCGAACTTGCCCGCATCCCATACACGGGTTCTGGCGTGACCTCGAGCGCCATCACCATGGATAAGATCATGAGCAGCCATTTCTTCAAGCAGGCGGGCCTCCCCATGGCCTTTTCCAAACCCTACTATCTGAAGGATGGGAAGGAAAATGTCGAAGAGGACATTGGCAAGAGCTTTACCCTTCCGGTCGTCCTGAAGCCAGCCTGTGAAGGCTCGACCATCGGTATCGAGATCGTCAAAGAAGAAAAAGATCTGAAAGAGGCGATCGACCGCGTCTTTTCGGTAGAGCCAAGGATTCTCGCAGAGGCTTTCCTGTCCGGTGAGGAATTCACCGTTTCCGTGCTGGACGGCAAAGCACTGCCGGTCATCCAGATCTGCCCGCACTCGGGCTCCTATGATTACCACTCCAAGTACACCAAGGGCGCGACAGACTACCTCGTCCCGGCTCCGATTTCGGATGCACTGGCGGAAGAGATGAGCCGTCTCGCAGAAATCGGCTACCGCATGGCGGAATGTGATGGGGCGTGCCGTTTCGACTTCAAGACTGACTGCGAAGGCCGTCCGCATCTTCTGGAAGCCAATTCCATCCCGGGCATGACGGCGACGAGCCTCGTCCCGAAAGCCGCTGCAGCGGCAGGGATCTCGTTCCCTGCGCTTTGTGAGAAGATTCTCCTCGAAGCGGGGCTGGATAAG
Source organism: Fusicatenibacter saccharivorans (assembly GCA_963597545.1). Lineage (GTDB taxonomy): Bacteria > Bacillota > Negativicutes > Veillonellales > Dialisteraceae > Dialister > Dialister saccharivorans_A. The sequence goes on along the minus strand of CAVBQN010000002.1, from coordinate 68,612 downwards.
GTGTGATTGTAGTGGCTGGGGACTGGTGACTAGGGATTAGAGAAACATCAGATGGCAGACGGTTTTTTCTCGTATCCGTCATCCCGACCGAAGTGGAGGGATCTTTCTTGCACTGCGGTTATCCGCACCTGTGCGACTATGCAGAAGAGACGCCTTAGAGCATCGTCTAGCGGTCGTTTTGCACTCGCCGTTTCGCTGTCTGCAAGTGAGATTTCTCGCCTCAGCTCGAAATGAGAATACGTAAAAAACTAATCCCCAAAAACTTTACACCATCTCTTATTTACAGGATCAAATTGTATGGATAATTTTAAAAGCTTCAATGATTTCAGGCGCGAGCTGCATGAGGGAAAGATCCCGGAGCAGGAGGCTTGGAAAGAGCCGGAAGAGAAGCCGGAAGAGCCTTTGCAGGAGATGCAAGAGCCACCCAGAAGGCCGCGTAAAAAGAAAAAGAAGGGACTCCGTATCAGGAGCTCCATCCTGCTGACAGGCGGCGGGCTTCTCCTCATCGTGCTGGGGGTATTTCTTCTGCCGTTGCCTTTAGGCTATATCCATCTCACCGGCACGAAGGCGCTCACGATGGAGGATATTCTTTTCGAAGGCCAGATCCGCCAGCCGGTCAATGTGCTGCAGATCAGCGCATCCGGCCTGGCAGAGCGTCTCTCTCATGATATCCGTGTGGCCGATGTGCAGGTGAGCCGCGGATTTCCCTTCGTCCTCGAAGTACACATCGAAGACAGAGTGCCGCTGGCCATCATGCAGGCGGAGTACAGCTACGTCGTGCTTGATAAAGAGGGCATGGTGATCGACTCCGTGCAGTCGATCCGGAAGGGCGACGCCGCGATGATCACCGGCAAGCGTATGGGAAACCTGCTCCTCGGAGATACCGTGTCGCAGGAAGACTTGGATAAAGCACTCGCTTTTCTGAATGCACTCTCTCCGGAAGGACAGCGTTTCTTTTCGGAGATCAATATCGGGAATCCGGAAAACATCCGCGCTTATACCAGAGATGGCATCACCGTCCGCCTTGGCAGCGGCAGCGACATGGAAGCGCAGGCCAAACTGGCTGAGAATATGGTAGGAGATGTGAAGGCGCGCGGCCTTTCCGTGGAATATGTGGACGCCAATCTCTCATCTCCCTTTATAAAATTGAAAAAATAGAGATTTTAACCGGAAAAAATGCAAATTGTCTCATTCTACCGGTGGCGAACTTGTGGAAAGTATTGTACAATGGTACATATGATTAGCAGAAATGTAATATAGGTGGATAACATCCTGAGTTAATCAGCGTTTCCTTACATACATGACGCAAAATATCCTGAAGGAGGAGCGAACATGGAACAGTCTGAAATGGCAAACATTAAAGTTATTGGTGTAGGTGGCGGCGGAAATAATGCAGTCAACCGCATGATCGATGCCCAGGTCAAAGGGGTCGAATTTATTGCAGTCAATACCGAAACCCAGGTTTTGAATAAATCCGAAGCAGATAACAAGATCCAGATCGGTGAAAAACTGACCAAGGGTCTCGGCGCAGGTGCAAAACCGGAAGTCGGTGAACAGGCAGCCGAAGAATCCAAGGAAGATCTCTCCAAAGCACTGGCAGGCGCAGACATGGTCTTCGTCACTGCCGGCATGGGCGGCGGTACCGGTACCGGCGCGGCTCCGGTAGCTGCACAGTGCGCCAGAGAGCTGGGCGCGCTCACGATCGCTGTCGTGACGAAACCTTTCACCTTCGAAGGCAAGGTCAGAGCGAGAAATGCACAGGAAGGGATCGAACGTCTGAAGAACAGCGTCGATGCCATTCTTGTCGTACCGAATGACAAGCTGCTGCAGATCATGGACAAGAAAGCATCTCTGAAAGATGCCTTCAAGACCGCGGACGATGTACTCCGTCAGGGTATCCAGGGCATTTCCGACCTGATCACCGTACCGGGCATCATCAATCTGGACTTTGCAGACGTCAGAACCATCATGAGTGACCAGGGTGAAGCGCTCATGGGCATCGGCATCGGCACCGGCGACAACCGTGCGAGCGACGCCGCTTCCATGGCTATCAACAGCCCGCTTCTGGAACGCAGCATCGATGGTGCGAAAGGCATCATCATCAATATCACCGGCAATGAAGACCTGGGCCTCTTCGAAATCAACGAAGCATCCCAGATCATCACTGAAGCAGCCGATCCGGATGCCAATATCATCTGGGGTACTTCTGTCGATGATACCCTCGACAACGATACCGTCAGAATCACTGTCATTGCGACCGGCTTCGGCGAAAAGAAAAAAGCACAGGCTCCGGCGCAGGCAGGAAACAGATTCAGCAATGCTGTCCGTCCGAGCACGGGAATTGCGGTTCCGGAATTCCTCAGAAAATAAGGGAAAATACGCCGACTGACTGCTCTCATGGATGACTCTCTTTCTGATGCGACACCATATGGAACAGAGAGGGAGGATGCGGACCATGATCGCATCCGTATTCTCCTGACCGGAGACAGACCGGCTCTTTCTACCTGTCTGAAAAGCCACACCGCATATGCAGTGTGGCTTTTATTGATTTTGCTTTTTGTTAACTCTAAGAAGGAGAATTCGATATGAAATGCCCATTCTGTAAAAGCAGAGATACGAAAGTGACAGACTCCAGAGATACGGATGAAGGCGCAGCCATTCGCCGCCGCCGTCAGTGCCTCTCTTGCGGACGCCGTTTCACGACGTATGAGACCGTAGAAAAACTGCCGCTTCGTGTCATCAAGAAGAATGGCAAGCGTGAGCTTTTCGATAGATCCAAGATCCGTAACGGTATCACCAGAGCCTGTGAAAAGACGAATGTATCCTCTGCCCAGATCGAAGAGATCATCGATCTGGTGGAACATACGATCCGCAACGATCCGAAGCGTGAGCTTCCGACCACGGAGATCGGCAACATCGTGATGGATGCGCTCTGTAAGCTCGATCAGGTCGCATATGTCCGTTTTGCTTCCGTATATCGCGAATTCAAGGATATCAATACATTCATGCAGGAGCTTCAGAATCTGATGACCAATCAGCAGCCTTCGTCTAAGGCCGCTCAGGGTGAGGAAAAGAAATGAGAGCACTCATAGAAAAATGCTTCGATGACCATCAGAAAGCACTTGAAAAGAGCCGCGCTCTCTATCCTGTCATCGAAGATATGGCGAAGATCTGCGAAAAAGCCCTGCGCTCCGGTCACAAGATCCTCATCTGCGGCAATGGAGGCAGCGCTGCAGACGCGCAGCACATCGCTGCGGAATTTGTCGGGCGATTTCATAACGAGCGCCGCTCTCTTCCTGCCATCGCTCTCACGACAGATACCTCGATCCTGACCGCGGTCGGGAATGACTACAGCTTTGACCGTATATTTTCCCGTCAGGTCGAAGGACTCGGAGAGCCGGGGGACGTCCTCTGGGGGATCTCTACCAGCGGAAACAGTCCGGATGTGCTTGAAGCGCTGAAAATAGCGAGAGAAAAAGGGCTGACGACCATTGGCTCGACCGGGAAGACCGGCGGAGCCATGGTACTCTGGTGCGATGCCTCTTTGGTGGTACCCGACGATGTCACCGCCCGCATTCAGGAGATCCACATGCTCGCGGCGCATATCATCTGCCAGATCATCGATGAGATGGACTGGACGAAATGATGGACACCAGAAGAAAAGCGGTCTTTTTTGACCGCGACGGCGTCCTCAATGAAGATGATGGCTATGTGCATCAGATGAGGAAGCTGCGCTGGGTGAAAGGCGCAAGGGAGATCGTAGCCGAGCTCACCAAGGCCGGCTTTCTTCTCTTTGTCGTGACGAACCAGAGCGGTGTGGCACGCGGCTATTTCACCGAAGAAACGGTTCGACAGCTCCATCGGGAAATGAATGAAGAATTTCAAAAATGGGGCGGGCATATCACAGAGTTTTTCTACTGTCCGCACCTTCTCGGTGCGCCCCTTCCCGCCTATGATCAGGTATGCAGCTGCCGCAAGCCGGCGCCGGGGATGATCCTTCGCGCGCTTGATGCATACGGCATAGACAAAGACCGAGCGGTCCTTTTCGGGGATGGAAAACGCGATGTCGAAGCCGCAGAGAATGCGGGCATCCGCGGATTCCTTTTCCCGGGCGGCAATATAGAAGCATTCGTGCGGGAGAAGCTGGCAGGACATTTCACCATCGGATGAGTCCATGGCCAGGGAAGAAAACTGTCAGGCTTAGCGGGTTCAGGGGGAGCTTGGATAGTACGCCCTCCTTCCCTATGAACCTCATTGCACCTATAGAATCTCTCAACCTATGCACGCACAGATTTTATGGATGGTATCGCCGATAGGGCATGATGCTTTGGAGGACAGGATGATCGAAGAAATAAGGAGCCGCAGCAACCAGTGGATCAAAAAAGCACTGCAGCTGAAGCAGAGAAAATACCGGCAGGCCTATGGCATGTTCCTGATGGAAGGTCTTCGCAGCGTCGAGGATGCTCTCCGTCAGGGCATGAAAGCATGTACCTGTTTTTTCACAGAAAACCAGCTGGAGAATGAACGCTTCAAGGCACTCATGAAAGAGGGAGAAGCACTTTCCTGGCGCTTTCTCAAACTCGATGAGGGACTCATGAAGCTCATCTCCGGCACACAGCACGGACAGGGCATCATGCTCTTGGCTTCTAAGGAAAAAAGAGACATTGAAGAACTGATGCACCCGCTCGAGGGATACTACGTATTACTGGATGCGGTGCAGGACCCCGGCAATATGGGGACGATCCTTCGAAGTGCGGCGGCAGCCGGCGTCAAGGCAGTCCTTCTTACGAAAGGATGCACTGATCCCTTTGCGGAAAAAGCGGTGCGAAGCTCCATGGGAAGCATCCTGCGCGTCCCTGTCTATGAAGATCTGACAGTGGATCAGATCTCCCTGATCCGAGAAAAGAGCGGTCTTGCGCTCTACGGGACAGCCCTTTCGCATGCCGTCCCCTACAAAACGGTGGGAGAGATCCGGAAAGGGATCTTCGTTTTTGGCAATGAAGGAAACGGCATCCGCGAGGAGCTCCTCGCGATGACCGATATGAATTTATATATTCCGCTTGCGGGCACGGTCGAGTCACTCAATGTCTCCGTGGCTGCTGCGGTGATTTTATTTCATTTTATAGAATAGGGGAACGGGCGGGAAGCAGGCCATCTGTGACACGCCCCATGCCTTTCTGTCATACGGTTCATTATGAAAAAAGGAAAAGAAGAATTTTACCTGGTGGATCTGAAGGTACTTCCGGAAGCCATCAAGAAAACGATCAAAGTGAAAGAGCTGCTGAATGACGGGATCTGCGGATCCATCAATGAAGCTGTCAAAAAAGTCGATATGAGCCGCAGTGCTTATTATAAATATAAAGATCATGTAGCGTCAGCCCGGAGCCGGGCGCTCAGGATCGCCATGCTGTCCACAGTCATGACGGAGGAGTATCCTCACTTTGCCCGCCTCATGCGACGCGTCATGAAAGGAAATTTCGAGATCCTTTCCATGAACCGCAGCCGGGCGGGGGAGAAGCTCGTCTCTGTCACCATGACTTTGCAGATAGAAGATGCATCGGAACCGTTATCGGTTCTGGAAGATGCAGTCAAGTCCATGAAAGGAATTCAGTCCGTTGTTCTTCAGGAAGCCATGCTGAAAGCAGGAGAATAGGGAAGATAGCTGGCAGATAGTGACTGGGATCGCGTTTTGCGTCTGCGCAAAACCGATCCGTGAGACGCCCTCATTCCCCGCTTTTCAATGCATCCTTGATCAGGAGGAGATTTTATGAAAACAATCAATATTGCACTCCTTGGCTTCGGCACCGTCGGAAGCGGCGTCGCTGAAACCATCAAAAGAAACAGCCAGATGATGGCAGAACAGCTGGGCTGTCAGCTGGAAATTACCCATGTACTGGTGCGTCATCCGGACAAGTACAAGAATATACCTCTCTTGGAAGGTGTTTATCTGACATCTTCTTTTGAAGAGATCATGGCCGACCCCGATATCGGCATCGTAGTCGAAGTCATGGGAGGCATCCATCCGGCCAAGGAGTATATCTTTGAGGCACTCAATCACAAAAAGAGCGTCGTCAGTGCCAATAAGGATGTCGTGGCGCTCTTTGGACCGGAGATCATGCATACCGCGATGGAGAATCATGTGAATTTCTCCTGCGAAGCCAGTGTCGGTGGCGGTATCCCGATCCTTCGTCCGCTGCACGATTCCCTGGCGGCGAATGAGATCGAAAGCATCATAGGCATCGTGAACGGGACGACGAATTTCATTCTTTCCAGTATGGACGAAGAAGGCGTCAGCTACTCGGATGCTCTTCGCGTGGCGCAGAAGAAGGGCTTTGCAGAGGCCGACCCGACCAATGACGTCTGCGGCTACGACGCAGCCAGAAAGCTCGCGATCCTCGCCTCCATCGGCTTCCGTGCGAACGTCACTTTTGATGACGTACTCGTCGAAGGCATCGAGAAGATCTCCCAGAAGGACGTACAGTATGCGAGTGAGATGGGCTATGCCATCAAGCTGCTCGCTGTCGGTACCCGTCAGGACAATGGCATCGCGCTCAATGTCTATCCGGCCTTCGTACCGCGTACCCATCCGCTCGCTTCCGTCAAGGGCTCCTACAATGCGATCTATGTCACCGGCAATATCGTCGATGACGTCATGTTTTACGGACGAGGCGCCGGCTCGCTCCCGACGGCCAGTGCGGTCATGGCAGATGTGATCTCCACCGCGAAACACATCATGAATGGCTCCACCGGCACCGGCATGATGCTGACGGAAACCAAGCGCATCCCATTCTACTCTTCCCTGAAGCTGAAGAACTCCTACTACTTCCGCTTGATCGTCGACGATGTGACGGGCGTCCTCTCCCAGATCGCTTCTGCCTATGCCGACCATGACATCAGCATCAAGGAAGTCGTGCAGAAGAGCCGCTTCGAGGACGCAGCAGAACTGATGATCATCACGCAGGATACACCTCGCGAAAATATCATTCAAGTCGAAAAAGCCCTGCAGGTCCTGCCCTGCATGCGCCAGGTCGCGAATATTGTGAGGGTCATGAATGATGACAGAGAATAAGACATACATCGTCCGTGTACCGGCCACCACGGCGAATATCGGAAGCGGCTTCGACACCCTTGGCATGTCACTCGGCCTTTATAATGTCGTCCAGTTCGTCCCCGAGGAAGGACGAGAGCTCAAGGATACCGTGATCCGCGCAGAAGGGGAAGGCGCAGACCAGATCCCTTCCGGAATGGACAACATGATCATTCAGGCGATGGCGGAAACGGCCCAAAAGGCAGGGAAAAAGATCCCCGGCGGCAGCATGTACCTCATCAACCGCATCCCCTTTGCCAGAGGCCTCGGCAGCAGCTCGGCGGCACTTGCTTCCGGCGTATTCCTCGCCAACCTGCTGATGGGTGAGCCATTCGACAGGAAAGAGATCCTGAATATCACCGCGGAGATGGAAGGGCATCCCGACAATGCGGCGCCTGCGATCTTAGGTGGCTTCTGCATGGCACTTCTGAAGGATGGTCATGTCACGGCGGAAAGCATCGACATACCGTCCCACTGGAAAGCAGTCGTCACGATCCCGGACTTCGAGCTTCACACGGAAAAAGCCAGAGCCGTGCTTCCGAAGACATACAGCAGAAGTGATGCCGTGCATAATATCGGTGCCGTTTCCTTCCTGATGGCTGCCTTCATGTATCAGAAGCCCGAGTATTTGAAATTCGGCCTTGACGACTGCATCCATGTCCCGTATCGTCTGGATCTCATCCCGGGCTCCCGTCAGGTCATTGCAAATGCCATGTATTCCGGCGCCTACGGAGCGACCATCAGCGGCTCCGGCCCGACCATCATCGCCTTCGCTCCGGCGGAGAAAGCGCACATGGTCGGTGAAGCCATGGTCGATGGATTCCGCTCCGCCAAGATGACGGCGCGCTACCTCGTGCTCGACTTCGATCAAAATGGCATCATGGCCGTGTAATACAATACATCACAAAAAACTCCATGCGAAGTTGATATGATCCCCCTAAAGCAGACAAGGTAAATAACCAAACTGCTTTAGGGGGATTTTTAATGCTCAAAAAGAAAACATTAGATCATTACAGCGAATGTGATACAATTGATTAAAATGGATCTCATTCTTTATAAGAAGCGGAGGGAGCTTATGGATTTGCGGTATTTACAAACCTTTAAGGAGATTGTACGTGAGGGGAGTTTTTCTGGGGCAGCTAGAAAGTTATCTTATACCCAATCGACAATTACCTTTCATATGGATCAGCTTGAAAAGGAGCTGGATACCATGCTCTTTGAAAAAGTGGGACGACGCATGGTACTGACAAAGGCGGGAGAAGAGTTTATTCCTTATGTAGAAGAAGTTTTATCTGCACTGGATAAGATGAAAAATTTTCAGTCCGACTTGGCAGAGTGTAAAGGAACGCTTCGACTGGGAGCACCGGAATCGCTATTATGCTTTCGTTTTCCGCAGATTTTGAAGGTTTTCCATCAGCGAGCTCCTAGAGTTCATCTGTACTTACGCTCTATGAATAGTCGAAATGTGCAGGAGGCATTAAAAGATGACCAGATCGATATAGGGGCCTTCTACTTGAATGAACAGGATGTGGATGACAGCCTCGTGTGGGAGAAGGGAGGGACCTATCCACTGGTTCTCTTTGGTTCACCTCGGATAAAACGAACGTATAGTGATTTTATTACATCTCATCAAGATTTTCCCCTGTTATCTGCCATTGTACAGCCAATGCCGGGTTCTCTGGGACGAAAATTTAATGCTTATTTGGAGGAGAAAGATATTCATTTAGGAAATATGATTGAAATCCGCAGTACCCAGACGATTATCAATTTGGCAAAGAATGATGTGGGGATTTGTTATTTGCCTAGATTTGTGGTGGAGAAGGAGCTCCAAACGGGGGAGCTGGTGGAACTGGAAACGGATATGAAGGCAGCTCCCATTTCTTCTGCTTATGGATATCGGAAAAATAAATGGATCAGCCCAGCGATCAAATTGTTTCTGGATATATTGAAGGGACATTGTCTTTGATCGGATGTAAGATGGCTCAGATTACAATGATTCAAGATCAGCCTTTAATCATTGTTCAATTATTTTGAATCAATTCTTTCAATTCTTCAATTTGATAGCATGAAATCTTTTCATTAAAATAGTATAAGCGGTATGTGGGTGATATGTGGGATAATTAAAGCAGAAAAATAAAACGAACGGAGAGAAGTTACTTTGAAGACGATTCAAGCTGAAAAACGCTCTAAAGCAGAATTTGCCATGACGAGATTTTGGAAGCGTAAAGATGTCATGGTGGTAGCGGCAGGTTCCATTCCCTGTATTCGGGAGTTATATATCTTAGCGCAAGAAATGGGGACTTTGCATCAATTTCGTTATGTCAGTTTGACAAATTCGGATTATATTCTGGGGAATGCTGAAGATATTATCCGAGAAGCCTTAAGAAAGGCCGCTCTTGTGCCCGGTGTTCAGGTGGTAGTTTTTTACTTGTCCTGTCTGGATATTTTAGTACGGCTGGATTTCCATCATTTGGAAGATGACTTATATAAGGAAACGGGGGTGCTTGTAAAATGCTTTTACCGGGGACCTTTGGGGAAAGAAGAAAAAGAACGCCTGGATGCGGATACCTTTATGCGTACTTTTCCTAAAGAAACCGGTACAATCGTTCAATTATCAGGCCAACTACCGCCACCAGTATCTGATGGAGCCGGAATTTCTGATTGGATGCGGCGTCATCGATGGGCGAATGTACTGGTTACACCAGCAGGGTGTCGCAGCTGCATGAGTGATTGTGATATGACAGAAGACCAGAAGCACGTGTACTACCCGACTGTAGTGACCCGTGATTTCGTCTTTGGCATGGAAGATACGACGAAAAAACAGACAGATGCTTTGTTGAAGCAAACGAAGCTTTCCGGAGTTTCCCTCATTGGCACGGCCGTACCATCATTTATAGGCATGGATGGCGAGAGTGTGGCAGAAAGTCTTTGCGAGAAAGACTACCAGGCGGTGTATTGGGAAGCGGATGGATTTCATGATGCTCTCTATGGGGTCAGTCAGGCGGAATTGCAGCAGGTCAGATGTAAAGCGAATTGGCTTTTAAAAGAGAAGAAGAAAGTGGTGCAGATTTTGGGGTACAGTCCGCTTTTAGCGGGTCCTATGACAGACCTCGAAGAGGGATTTTCTTTCTTGCGCCAACTTGGATATGAAGTAATTTTTGACGGACAACAAGCGGCAAGAAACGTTCCTGTCCTGAATTGGGTCGTATCTACCGCTGGGATTGCTGCCGCAAGGTGGATGCAGGAAAGGTTACAAACCCCCAGTATCATATCTCGTCCATTGGGAGATCATGCCTGGTCCACATGGAAGAAGCAGGTGCAGGAACTTTTGCGGGACGGAAAAGGCGAACGGAAATTACAGATTCATCGGATGGACATTCCTAAAAAGTATGAGGAGCATATCCTTTTTATAGGAGAACCGGTGCAGATTATGGGAGTGGCTCATGCACTTTGGCACGAAGGCTATGCCCAGATTCGATTGTCTTCCATGGCTTGGTCGGAAGAATCGGAAAAGCTCATCCGAAGTGCTCCTGGCGGAGATACTTTCCATATTTTGCGAAATATGTCTGATTTAGTAAAAGAACGAGATTGGGCAGATGTTGTCTATTGTGATCCGTGGCTCTTTCCTTTCTTTGACGGAAAGAAAACTGTCTCTATGCCTTGGGGGTTGATTTCAGGAAGGACAGGGTTTAGTCGTTAGTGGCTTTCAAATGAAGAGGTTTCTGAGTTGTTGGCTTATTTTCTATATGAGTTAAAGGAGAATATCGATGAAATACATACAGAAAGCTATACTTTTTGCAGCGTTAGCAGGAGCGATTGCTGTTTTTGGAGGGTGCGGAAGTACGGAGAATCAGCAGCCTGTGACACCGGCAAAGACGGTCACCATTACGGATATTACAGGGAGACAGGTGGAAATGCCAGCGGTGAAGAAAATGGCTGTTGTACCGCTTCCATGGGCTTCTGTGGTATATGCCTTGGATGGTAATGCTGATCGATTGGGTGCCATTCATCCAGGGGCTATGTCAGCTTATAAAGGACACTTCCTGGAAAAAATGGACAGTCACTTTGGTCAACTGGATGCCAAAATGATTGGACAGGATTTTTCTATCCATGCGGAAAGTTTAGCGAATGCAGGCATCGACAGCGCTGTGCTTTGGTCTTATCAAGAAAAAGATGCCGATAAGCTGAAACAAATCGGGATTCCTACTGTCATGATCAATAATGATAGTGTAGATACCCTGAAAAAAAGCTTCCTCATTGTTGGGCAGATGCTTGGAAAAGAGGATCGGGCAAAACAGCTCAATGCGTACTATGATCATGCGTATAGTGAAATCACAGCTCACAAGGCAGAGGTAGAAAAAGCAGATAAACCAACGATTCTGTTTTTGAAAAACAGCAAGCTGCGTCTCCAAGGCAATAATAATTTTATTCACGAAGCCATTCAAATTGGCGGTGGTGCCAATCCATTTGAGCAGGAAGCAAACTCAGACAGCAACAAAGATATTTCAATGGAAGAAGTGTATCGCATCAATCCGGATATTATTCTTCTGAGTAATTTTGATACCTTTATTCCGGACGATTTATATGAAAATAGAATTCCTGGACAGGATTGGAGTACCGTGAAGGCAGTTCAGAATCATCACGTATATAAAGTACCGATGGGTATATACCGTTGGGATGCACCGGGGGTAGAGACACCGCTCATGATGAAATGGTTGGCCACCCTCTTACAACCTGGAATTTTCAAAGATATTGATGTGAGAAGAGATACCAAGGCTTTTTATAAAGATTTCATGCATTATGATTTGTCTGATGAAGATCTGTCTATGATCTTTGCGGATAAAGAAAATCAAAATAGCCTCTGGTGAATGATATGTGCTTGAAGGAGATCTTATGAATACGATCACGGAGAGGAAGTTTCATTGCCTCTTGCTGCTGCTGCTCCTTGCTTTATTGATGATGGTGGTATGCAGTATCAGCCTAGGGAGATATTATATTTCACCGGTTCATGTGGTGAAAATTATCCTGGCGCCTCTATATCCAATGGTACAGGATTGGTCGAATCAGGCCAGCAGTGTTATTTATACAATCCGTCTCCCCCGCGCTTTGGCTGCTATGATGATTGGAGCCGCTTTGTCTGTATCCGGAGCATCTTACCAGAGCGTATTTAAAAATCCTCTGGTGGCACCAGATATGCTGGGGGTGTCATCCGGTGCTTGTGTAGGAGCTTCCTTGTGCATTCTCCTGGGATTCTCTCAGGCAGGAGTTCAGGGAGGTGCTTTTGCCGGTGGTCTTTTGGCTGTTTTCCTGGCGGTGTCGATTCCACGCATCATAGGGAAAAATTCCATTGTTATGCTGGTGCTTTCCGGCATTATTGTGAGTGGCCTCACGGGTTCTCTTTTGGGAATTATAAAGTACCTGGCAGATAGCGATACCCAATTGCCTGCTATTACATATTGGCAGCTGGGGTCACTTGTTTCTGTGGTTTGGACGAATTTGCTATCTAGCGGAGTGCCTATCTTACTTTGCATGATTTTCATGATGCTCATTCGCTGGCGTATGAATATTCTGACCTTATCCGAAGAAGAAAGTCATATGTTAGGGAAACACAATGGATTTCTTCGGTATGCAGTGATTCTTTGCGCCACCATTCTGACAGCCTGTTCCGTTTGTATCAGCGGGACCATTGGCTGGGTAGGATTGGTCATTCCTCACTTTTCTCGCATGATGGTAGGACCGGATAATCGCAAGTTATTACCCATTGCCATGGTACTTGGTGCCTTATTTCTTCTTTTTATTGATACCTTATCCAGAGCAGCACTGGATGCAGAAATTCCACTCAGTATTTTGACCGGCCTGGTAGGTGCGCCTTTCTATTTCTATTTGTTGGTACGGCAGAGGATGAAGTTATCATGAAACTGGAAGTGAAGAATTTGTCCTTTGGGTATCAGAAAGGACAGCATTTATGGGAAAATGTTTCTTTTACGGTAAAGAAAGGAGAAATATTTTCCATTCTAGGGGCCAATGGAGCGGGCAAGTCCACTTTGCTTCGGAGCATCATTGGTTTCTTGCATCCTGAGACAGGCAGTGTATTCTTTGAAGATGATGAAGGAAATCGATATGATGCCTTCGAGGCAGGGAGTGATTTTACCAGCCATATCGCTTATGTACCCCAGATGCAGGATAATGCCTACTCTTTCGCTCTAAAAGATTATGTGCTTTTGGGGTGTGCCTCTCATTTGGGCTTATTCCAATCTCCTTCTAAAGAATATGAAGACAGAGCAGACACTATTATGGCAGAGATGGGGATTTATGATAGAAGGGATCAACCTTTCAATACGCTCTCCGGCGGGCAGCAACGGCAGGCAGTCATTGCGCGTGCCATTCTGCAGCAGCCAGATATGATCGTCATGGATGAACCTACGAATCATCTCGACTATGGGAATCAATACCGGGGCATACAAATGATAGAAAAATTAGCAGAAAGAGGCATAGCGGTGATTCTCACCACCCATATGCCTGACCATGCCCTGTATCTGGGAGATCATACGGGACTTCTCATTCATCATCAGCTTCTTTGTGGTAAGACAAAAGAAGTAATCAATGAAATGCATCTCTCTGACATGTATAAGATCCCTGTAAAAATGGTTTATGTCAAAGAAGCCAAGCGGGTGATTTGTTTCCCCACTATTTAATAAAAGCAGTAGACCACGAGAGGTCTACTGCTTTTTGATAGGTTAACAAAATGGAAGATAAGTGATGAGCACGGTTATTATGTTTCTACTAGCAAACTATAATAAAGTCGGGCGATGTCCTGTAGTGAAATAATACTTTTACAAATTTGAATCATTCATTCAATAATTCAAATTTGTAAAATCATCAATGAAATAGTACATTATTCTTAGTGAAATGATTTTCATCTCAAATATTCCATTAATTATATAGGAGGAGTCTAGGATGACAGGGAAAAGAAAATTGGTTATGGCATTAACGGCTGTATTGGCATTGACAGGGGGATTCAGTGGACAAGCTGCATTCAGCAATACATTGGACGAAGTCATTGTCACCGCAGAGAAAGATCAAGTGGAAGCGAAAACATTGCCTGGTGGTTTCGAAAGAGAAGAAACCTCTTTCGGATTGACAGGGGAGCAGGACATTATGAAAGTGCCCTATACGGCCCAGAGCATTTCAGCGAAATCTATCGAAATGATGGCTGCTCCTACAGGACAAATCGGACAGGTGCTCACCAATGTACCCTCCATTCGCACCGGGACTTCGCTGATTAAGACAGACTTTTCCATGCGTGGCATGCTTGCGAATGGTTCTGCCATGTATTTGAATAATATTCCTGGTTTCTACATCATGTGCATTGGGCCAGTTACAAGCACCATTGATCGGGCAGATGTACTGGTAGGACCTGCAGCGACGCTCTCTGGTTCTGTGCAGTCCTATAATGGACCGGATGGTGGGCAGCCTGGATCTGTGTACCTCTACACCAAACGGGCCGGTGAAGCAGATTTCAATCATATGACTCTGTCTAACAGTGGCTATGGTGACTGGGGGGAACAGTTTGATATCAGTCGTACCAAACTGGGAAGTGATGGATCTTGGGGCGTCCGTGTATATGGCATGCATGATAAAGGCGGGATGTCTATTTCCGGAGCCAGAAGAGAGAAGAACAATATCTCTGTAGATGTGTCTCAAGAAACGGAAAAAAGCAAAACCAATTTCTATGCAGGCTATGTGGATGAACGGTTGACTGGAACAGAACGGCGCATTGCAATTCTCCGCAATTCTCGCTGGCTGCCCAAAGCTCCCGATGCTAGCAAGAGTTATGATGATCCTAATGCTATGTACAGTGACTGGTATGGCTGGCAGACGACCCTAAATCACGAGCAGAAAATAAATGATAACTTGAGCTGGTTCCTCAATGCAGGGCTGAATGATATGACCAATCGACGTATGATTTATTCCAGCCAAATTACGATTGATGATATGGGCGATATCAAGGATACACAAATCTGGTCTCAGTATTTCCTCTTGAAAAATAAATATGCGCAGGCTGGCTTGAAATGGAAGGTCAATACGGGCTCTGTAGAGCATAACCTGGTATTCTCTGTGGATCGTTCCCATCGTATTATGTATAACAACAATACCCATATCGATCAGCCAAATGAACATGTATCCGGAAATATTTACTCCGGTATTCATTTTGCTCCATCCATTTATGATTTTGACAATGCTTATTCTCTGGGCAAAATGTTCATGTACCAGGAAATGGATACCAGCTTGAATTTCATGGATACCATGAAAGCAGGAAAATGGTCCATTTTAGCGGCTGGCACTCGTCGTCATGGGAATTACAGAGGCAAGAAAGCGGGAAATAAAATCAAGGACAACCAGTTCTCTCCGACTTTCGGTGTTTCTTATCAGCCAAATGAAAATCTGTCTTTCTATGGTGCCTATGCAAAATCTACTACGAGAGGCGTACCGGTTTTCCAACCAAAGTATCAGAATAATGGCGAAATCCTGGATGCTGTGAAAGTGACACAGAAGGAAGTTGGCGTGAAATATAAATGGGATAAAATGTATGCTGCTATTTCCTATTTTGATACCACACAGCCGCAGTATCTGGATGTGAAAAAGCAGGGCTTTTCAAAACCATTCTATTTGCTGGATGGTAAGAATCATTACAAAGGCATCGACTTCAACATGACAGGACAGATCGCTAAAAAATGGAATGTTTTCGGTGGCTTTGAATATCTGAATGCTAAAGTAGAAGGTGGTACTTATGATGGCTGCCATACGGATAGTTCTGCGAAATGGAGTGCTGTATTGGGAATGGAATATATGCCAAATACGGACTGGAGCATTTCGGGTCGCATGAACTATGTGGGGAGAGGTATTATTAATAGAACCAATAAAACCGAAATAGAAGTACCGTCATCTACCGTAGTGGATTTCTTTGCAAAATACAAAACCAGCTGGGGGGATGTGCCTGTGACTTTGTCTGCTGGCTGTTATAATGTATTCAACCGCAGCTATTGGGCACTTCAGCCAGGTCAGGGCAATAAACTTCTCCTTTCCTCTCCAAGATCTTTCATCTTGTCCGCTTCCTTTGATTTCTAAATCAGATTCGGCTATTCAATCAGTGTCTCCTTAAGCAGCAGATGTGAGTCCATTTTTGTGTGCTAATATGGGAGACATGCTAGAAATCATGTATCATTCATGAATGAGAAACTGGGTCATATCCACATAGAAAAAACTCCATGCGAAGGCATGGAGTTTTTTCTATGTGGATCCGTGTGAGCGGGCAGTCCCATGGGCAGCCGAAAGGAGGATACGAACAAGTCAGAGATCAGATATCAGACGTTTGCCATCTGACACTTGACATCAAATCAACTTCGGTGCTGCGGCGAGTCTTCTTTCTGCTTCACTCACGAGTTCTTCTACGATTTCCTGCACAGGCTGTACTTTCGTGAGGTGGGTGAGGGACATGCCGGCTAAGACGAAGCCGTTCTCTGTGTCACCGTCGATGACGGCTTTGCGGTTCGTTCCAGCGGCGAGGGCGGTGAGCTCGGACTGTGCTGCACCGCTGTATTCGAGCTTCAGGTATTTTTCAGAAAATGGATTTCTAAGGCCGCGGACGGTATCTCGGGTAGTGAAGCCTGTCACGACGGAGTCGGTGTCGGCAGCGTCGATGATGGCTTGTTTCGCATTCGGGTGGAGGCGGCATTCTTCGGAGAGAAGGAAACGCGTGCCCATCTGTACGCCGGAGGCACCCATGATGAGAGTCGCAGCGATGGCACGTCCGTCTACGATGCCGCCGGCTGCGACGACCGGGATCTCGATCTCGGGGAGGACGTTTTCGAGAAGAGCCATGAGGGTGATCTTGCCGTCATGGCCGCCGGCTTCCATGCCTTCGACGACGAGGGCATCGGCGCCTGCGTCCTGTACGCGATGGGCGAGCTTGACATTCGGTACGACGGGGATGCATTTTACACCGGCATGATGGAACGGGTCGAAGTAGGGGACAGGGTTCCCGGCGCCAATGGTGACGAAGGGGACTTTCTCATCGCAGATGAGCTGCGCGACATCATCTTTGTTCGGCATCTGCAGCATGAGGTTCACGCCGAAGCATTTGCCCGGGCCTAAGATGTCCTTCGCCTGACGGATGTGGTCACGGATCTCATCGACAGAGAAGCCGCCGCTTCCGATGACGCCGGCGCACCCGGCATGATTCATGGCAGCAGCGAGGAGACCGTCAGAAATGTAGGCCATGCCGCCCTGAATGATCGGATAGTCGATACCTAAGAGTTTTGTGATTTTTGTATTCCAGGACATAGAGGGTACTCCTTTCGGGAAAAGTGAGAAGTGAAGGTAACGGCTGCTCCCTGATCGGCACAGAGGGTCTCTTGCCATATTGAAAGACAAGAGTAAGACCTCATAACGATTGAAAGAACCGATGATCGGGAGGAGGAACATATTTATCTATTTCATTCTGTCTATGCATATTATAGCCGTTTCTTTCTAACAATGGAATGTAGAAACGGTAAATTCTTTCAAAAAAGTCATCGAAATAGAAAGGTCAATGCGTTTTTGGAAAGAAAGGATGAAAATCAGGATGAACGGGTTTGGAAAGATTGATGATTCCTTGGGAATGGGATCGTGCGATGCACTGGTCGCAGCCTTCGCTGACGGGGACAGGTACAGCGGAAGAAAGCGACAGGCACATGCTCCGACCCATCACGCCTTATGGCGGCGCGATCAACGAAAGCCGATGGGGTGAGGTCCGCAGCTTCTCACCCGGACAAGGTGCCTGCAGGCATCTGAAAATTTATTTGACACTCTTTTTACTTAAAAGAGTATACTTAAATAGAAATCTCGCAAGAGATATTGTAGTATTAAAGCCGGCGTGATATACTGTAGTCGTAATGTTTCGCCCGATTTCTTCTGTATGGAGCAAGGGAAATGGAAGCGGGCGGGAGGTTTTTGTATCGGTTTTACAGTGCGGGCGGTTCGAAAGAAGATATCCCATCGAGCCCGCATGTTTTAGGCTGTCGGTGAAGGGGTTTCTCTGCGCGGCGCCTCAGAAGAGCTGCTTCAAAAGCAGGTTCAGTTACAGGAGGGTATATAAGATGACAAAGATCGGTATCAATGGTTTTGGCAGAATTGGCAGACTGGTATTCCGCGGACTTCTGGATAGAGATGATCTGGAAGTGGTCGCTATCAATAACCCGAGCGGCGTGGAAACTGCAGAGTATCTTCTGAAATATGATACTGTCCATGGCCGACTTGGCAAGGACGTCAAGATCGATGGCGATGATCTCATCATTGACGGCAAGAGAGTCCATGTCTTCTCTGACCGCGATCCGGAACATCTGGACTGGAGCAAGTACGGCGTCGAGATCGTCGTCGAATCCACCGGCAAGCTGAAAGATAAAGAAAGTGCCGGCAAGCACATCAAAGGCACTGTGAAGAAGGTCATTATCACTGCGCCGGGCAAGGATGATGATGCGACCATCGTGATGGGCGTCAATGAAAACACCTACGATCCGGAAACGGACAATATCATTTCCAATGCCTCCTGCACCACGAACTGCCTCGCTCCGGTGGTCAAAGTGCTGAATGAAAAATTCCACATCGTCCGCGGCCTGATGACCACGGTTCATTCCTACACGAATGACCAGGCGATCCTGGAAAAGGCACACAAGAAGGATGCCAGACGCGGCAGAGCGGCAGCGGAAAATATCATCCCGACTTCCACGGGCGCAGCCAAAGCCATCGGCATCGTCATTCCGGAACTCAAGGGCAAGCTGAATGGCCTCGCGATCCGCGTACCGACCCCGGATGTATCCCTGGTCGACCTCGTCGCTGAGATCGAAAAGCCGGCTACGAAGGAAGAGATCAATGCAGCACTCAAAGCAGCGGCAGAAGGCGAACTGAAAGGCATCCTCGCCTACACCGATGAACCGCTCGTTTCTTCCGATTTCAAGACTACCGATGTCAGCTCCACCGTTGACAGCCTGCTCACCATGGTCATGGAAGGAAATCTGGTCAAAGTCATTGCCTGGTATGATAACGAATGGGGCTACTCCATGAGAATCATCGACCTCGTCAAATTCGTCGCATCGAAAGGACTGTAAGAATGAATAAGCAGACCATTTATGATTTGAAACCGGAAGGCAAGACCATCTATATCCGCGTGGACTACAATGTGCCGCATGACAAGGAAGGTCATATCACCGATGACCGCCGCATCGTGGCGACCCTGCCGACGCTGCGCTGGCTTCTTGACCATGGCGCTGCCCTTGTCATTGCGAGCCATATGGGCCGTCCGAAGGGCGAAGTGAAGCCGGACCTGTCTCTTGCGCCGGTCGCTAAGCGCCTTTCCGAACTGCTGCACATGGATGTGAAATTCGCCTCTGACTGCATCGGCGAAGAAGCAAAGGAGAAAAAGGAAGCGCTTGTACCGGGCGAAGTCCTGCTCCTTGAAAACCTTCGTTTTCATAAAGAAGAAGAAAAGAATGATCCGGCCTTTGCAAAAGCTCTGGTCGAAGGATGCGACCTGGCGGTCAATGACGCATTCGGCGTATCGCACAGAAGCCATGCATCCATTGCCGGTGTCGGCAAACTGATGCCGATGGTATCCGGACTGCTTCTCAAGAAGGAGATCGATTTCCTTGACGGCGTGATCGAAAAGCCGGAGCGTCCGTTCGCTGCCATCATCGGCGGCGCGAAGATCAGCGACAAGATCCAGGTCATCGCGAATCTGATGGAAAAAGCCGATGTCATCCTGATCGGCGGCGGCATGGCGAATACCTTCGTCGCAGCGGAAGGCTACGACATGGGCAAATCTCTGCAGGACAAGGATCGTTTCGATCTCGCCAGAAACCTCATGAAGAAGGCCCATGATATGGGCAGTGAGATCATGCTGCCGGTCGACTTCATGGCAGGCGATGCCTTCGCGGAAGATGCGAATACCAAGGTCCTCTCCAAAGAAGAATTTCAGGACCCATGGATGGCGCTCGATATCGGACCGAAGACCATCGAGCTCTATGTGGAAACTTTGAAAAAGATGAAGACTGTCGTATGGAATGGGCCGATGGGCGTTTTTGAAATGAAACCATTCTCGAAAGGCACCTTCACCATCGCAAGAGCGATGGCTGATCTCGATGCGACCACCGTCATCGGCGGCGGTGAATCAGCCTCTGTCGTCGATGAGCTTGGACTCGGAGACAAATTCTCCCACGTCTCTACCGGCGGCGGCGCTTCACTGGAAATGCTCGAAGGCATGGTCCTTCCGGGTGTAGCTATCCTGGCGGATAAGGAGTGATCCCCGTGAGACAGATCCTTATCGCAGGAAACTGGAAAATGAACTGCACGGTCGAAGAGGCGGAGGTCTTCTTCAAGCATTTCAAACTGCAGAAGAAAGAGGGCGTGGAAATGCTCATCTGCCCGCCGTTCACTGACCTGCCGCTGACGAATTTCTTTCTCGCCCGCACCTCGGTCCGTTGGGGGGCGCAGAATGTGTACCCGGAAGAGAAGGGCGCATTCACCGGGGAGATATCTCCGGCCATGCTGAAAGGCCTCGGCTGTAGCTATGTCATCTGCGGTCATTCGGAGCGCCGTGAGATCCTGGGCGAGAGCGATGAATTCATCGCGCGCAAGGTGAAGGCCGTCAAGGAACATGGCATGACACCGATCCTTTGCGTCGGCGAAACAGCAGAAGAGCGAAAGAATGGTCAGACCGAGGAGCGCATCGCTTCGGAGATCCGCAGTGCACTTGGGGGCATCGATAAGAAGGATGTGGGCTCTCTTGTCATTGCCTATGAGCCTATTTGGGCTATCGGCAGCGGAGCGGCTGCGACAGCCGAAGATGCTGAAGCGGTCTGTGCCTTCATCCGTGAGACGGTGAAGGACATCGCAGGCAAGAAAGCCGCCTCCGATATCCGCATCCTCTACGGTGGTTCCGTCAAGAGTGAAAATATCGCTGATTTCCTCAAAGAAAAAGACATCGACGGAGCTCTCATCGGCGGTGCAAGCCTCAAACCCGAGGATTTCCTCAGCATCTATGAAAAGGCTGGGAAATAAGGGCTTTATAAAAAATCACGGCAAATATTCTCCCCCTTCCCATGGAAGGGGGGATGCCCGAAGGGCAGGGGCGGGCCAGTCTAAAATGATGAGAAGCCGGCCAACCTGATTCCTGTCCTCCTATAGTCAACCAAATCCCTAGTTACTATATATTCAAAGGAGTAAGAACAATGGCAGCAATTACTGATCTGCACGCAAGAGAAATTTTGGATTCCCGTGGAAACCCGACTGTCGAAGTCGATATGCAGCTCGAAGACGGCACCTTCGCCAGAGCCGCTGTACCGTCCGGCGCATCCACCGGCATGTTCGAAGCCACCGAGCTCCGTGACGGCGATAAGGACCGTTATGACGGCAAAGGCGTGCTGCAGGCTGTGAACAACGTCAATGGCGAAATCGCTGATGCGGTCCTTGGCTGGGATGCTAGCGACCAGAGAGGCCTTGACCACATCCTGATCAACCTCGACGGCACCGAAAATAAGAGCCGTCTTGGTGCAAATGCGATTCTCGGCGTCTCCCTCGCTGCCGCTCATGCAGCAGCCCAGTCTGCCGGCCTTCCGCTGTACCAGTACCTCGGCGGCGTGAACGCACACAACCTGCCGGTACCAATGATGAACATCATGAATGGCGGCGCACATGCAGACAACAACGTCGATATCCAGGAAAGCATGATCATGCCGGTCGGCGCACCGAATTTCAGAGAAGCTCTTCGCATGTGTGCGGAAGTTTACCATGCCCTGAAAAATGTACTGAAAGCCAAGGGCCTTTCCACCGCGATCGGCGATGAAGGCGGCTTTGCACCGGATCTCCCGTCCAATGAAGCTGCGATGGAAGTCATTTGCGAAGCTATCGAAAAAGCCGGCTACACCGCAGGCAAGGACATCGTCCTTTCCACCGATGTCGCAGCTTCCGAACTTTTAGGAGATGACGGTCTCTACCACCTCGCTGGGGATCACGCAGCCAAGACCGCAGAGGAAATGATCGATTTCTATGAACACCTGATCGACCAGTACCCGATCATCTCCATCGAAGACGGGCTCGGAGAAGAAGACTGGGAAGGCTGGAAGAAACTGACCGACCGCCTCGGCAGCAAAGTCCAGCTCGTCGGCGATGATCTCTTCGTCACCAATACCAAACGCCTCTCCAAGGGCATTCACATGGGCGTAGCGAATTCCATTCTGATCAAGCTGAACCAGATCGGCACCCTGACCGAAACCTTCGAAGCGGTACAGATGGCACAGCGCGCAGGCTATACCGCTGTCATTTCCCACCGCTCTGGTGAAACCGCAGATACCACCATCGCAGACATTGCCGTCGCTCTGAACGCTGGACAGATCAAGACCGGCGCTCCCGCAAGAAGCGAACGTGTAGCTAAGTACAACCAGCTCCTCCGTATCGAAGAAGATCTGGATGCAGATTCCATCTATGGCAATGGCAGCCTCACTCATAAGATGAGACGCTTTCATTGATAAAATCTGAGTAAGAAGGGCCATGACACCTTGTCATGGTCCTTTTTGTTTGACGTTTAGGGCTAAGCAGGTTCTCATGAATCCACGTGGGCGGCAAAAAATGAAGTGCTGATAGATTTTTTCGCTCTTAGCATCCCGAGCCTAGTCATGACGGAACGGGAAGCAAGCCATCTGCACTGTTTCAGAAAACCGACATTTCCCATTTCAAAGCACGGATCCCTGTTTTTCCCTTGCGATGCACACTTTGTTTTGCTACAATAAACTTTACAGGTTTTCGATAAAAAGCCTGCTGTCTATCTGAAAAAACAGGGGGAACGGATACGCCGCTCCCATTGCTTGATATGAAATGGGATTTCTATAGGAGGAAACTATGGCAGAATTTACCGCCGTTATTTTAGCTGCCGGACAGGGCACACGCATGAAGTCTGAATTTCCAAAGGTGCTGCACCGCGTATGCGGAGTACCGATGGTCGAGCAGGTCATCCGCCTCGTGCGAGAAGCGGGCTCGGATCACCAGGTCGTGATCACCGGCTTCAAGGAACATCTGGTGAGAGAATATCTTGGAAATCAAGAGGTGTCCTTTGTCCATCAGGAGGAGCAGCTTGGGACGGGCCACGCTGTCATGCAGGCGGTGCCGGAATTTGAAAAAGACAGAGACAGCTATGTGCTGGTCATCTGCGGGGATACGCCGCTGCTGCGCGCGGAGACGATCGCGCATCTGGCAAAGACCTGCAGGGAGGAGGGCGCGGCTGCTTCGGTGCTGACCGCGATCCTTGATGATCCTTTCGGCTATGGCCGTGTGCTCCGTGATGAAGCGGGACACATGACATGCATTGTAGAACAGAAGGATGGCACGCCGGAACAGCTCGCCGTCCATGAGATCAATACAGGTACGTATGTCTTTCAGGTGGGCGCCCTGCTCGATGCACTCGAAAAGATCGACAACAAAAATGCGCAGGGTGAGTACTATCTGACGGATGTTTTCGGGATCATGATCAAAGAAGGACTCAAGGTCGTTCCGGTCGCAGCGGACGATGCGGATGAGACGATGGGGGTGAATTCCCGCATCCAGCTCGCAGCCGCTGACCGCATCCTGCGCCTTCGCAAAGCAGAAGAGCTTATGGCTTCCGGTGTCAGCATCATTGACCCGGAGCATACCTATATCGAGCAGGATGTCGAAGTCGGCTGTGATACCGTGCTGCTGCCGGGGACTATACTTCAGGGAAAGACCGTCATCGGCAAGCACTGCGAGATCGGACCGGATACCCAGCTGACCGATGTACACTGCGGTGATTTCACGCATCTGAACCGCGTGTACGGCCATGAATGCAGCATTGGCAGCTATGACGAGATCGGGCCTTTTGTCCATCTCCGCCCGAATACGGTACTGCATGACCATGTGAAGATCGGCAATTTCGTCGAAGTCAAGAATTCCAATGTGGGCGATGGCACGAAGCTGCCGCATCTCATCTACTGCGGCGATTCGGATCTGGGCAAGAATGTCAATTTCGGATGCGGTACAGTGACTGTCAATTTTGATGGGAAGGACAAGCATCGCTGCACCATTGATGATCACGCCTTCATCGGATGCAATACAAATCTGGTCGCTCCTGTCCATATCGGAGAGAGAGCCTTCACTGCCGCCGGCTCCACCATCACAAAGGATGTCCCGGCAAAAGCTCTTTCGGTCGCGAGAGCGAAGCAGAGAAATATCGAAGGCTGGGTCGACGAGAATACGTATAAAGATTAACGGATCCCGGGTTTTACGGGTTCTGCGGTCAAAGGGAAACTATATGACGCCCTCTAGGCGTTCGCTGCATCAAATGGTTTGACATCTTTTCCATCAAAACGTTGCGGCGTTTTCGATGTTTCGTCCTGCGATCCTGTGGAGCCTTTGATCTCTGCACTGGTGATTTTCAGGCGATCATCAAACTTCTTTTGGCATTTTTGCAAAGGATTGGTATAATATAGAAGCAGTATGCCTGCCGGGGCAAAAGGGAGTGACGCTCCGGCGGCAGAAAATACATTTTACAACTTTCAAAGAAATGAAAGGAAAGGGAGAGGCAGCAAAATGGACATGGAAGACACTTCAAAATTGAAAATTTTTACAGGGAATTCTCACCCCGCACTGGCAAAGGAAATTTCCGACTACATCGGAGTTCCGCTTGGAAAAGCCATCTGCGGCAAATTCAACAATGGTGAAATTCAGGTGATGATCAATGAAAGTGTCCGCGGCAAAGACTGCTTCATCATTCAGCCGACCGGCGCACCGGTTAATGACAATCTGATGGAAATGCTCATCATGATTGACGCACTGAAGAGAGCATCTGCCCGTCATATCACCTGTGTAGTACCTTACTATGGCTATGCACGTCAGGACCGCAAGACTCGCGGCCGTGAACCGATTTCCTCCAAGCTGGTCGCTGACCTGATGTCGGCAGCCGGTGCGACCCGTGTAGTGACCATGGATCTGCACGCAGGACAGATTCAGGGATTCTTCAATGTCCCTGTAGACCACCTCATGTCTGCATCTCTGCTCGCAGACTATGTAAAATCCAAGAACCTGGAAAACCTCACCATCGTTTCTCCAGACCTCGGCGGCGTTACCCGTGCAAGAGAGCTGGCTGACCGTGTCGGCGCTCCGATCGCCATCATTGAAAAACGTCGTCCGGAACCGGGCGTAGCCAAGGTCATGAACATTATCGGTGATGTGAAGGACAGAAACTGCTTTGTCGTCGATGATATCGTAGATACCGCAGGCTCTCTCTGTGAAGGTGCCAAAGCCCTTGCAGAAGCCGGTGCAAGAGATGTCTATGCAGCTGTCTGCCATCCGGTACTGACCGATCCGGCTACGGAAAGAATCAGTAAATCCAATATCAAGGAACTCATCGTCACCAATTCTCTGCCGGTTGAAAAAGAAAAAGTGGAAGGCCTTGGCAGCAAGCTGACCCAGCTTTCCATTGCTCCGCTTCTTGGCGAAGCCATCCTCCGTATCTTCCACGACGCTTCTGTCAGCTCCCTCTTTGATAAATAATGAAAATCATTGCAGGCCTGGGAAATCCGGGAAAGGAATATGAGCATACGCGGCATAATATGGGCTTCGATGTGATCAACATTCTGGCGGATCGCTGGAAGGTCGCCAGCTGGAAGAAGGACATGAAAGCCGACATTGCCACCGTCATCGTGGGCGGAGAGAAGGTTCTTCTTGTGAAGCCGCTGACGTATATGAACCTTTCCGGCGAAGCGGTCGGCGCGATCGCCAAGTACTACAAGGTGGATCTGGATGATATTTTCATCATCTGCGATGACCTTGACCTGCCGCCGGGAAAGACACGCATTCGTAAAAAGGGATCGGCAGGCGGGCATAATGGGATCAAGTCCCTCATTGCCTGCCTTGGGAGCGAGGCATTCAATCGCTTCCGCATCGGTGTAGGCCATCCAAGGGACGGGCACACCGTCATCGAGCATGTCCTGCAGCGCCCTTACGGGGAAGATATCGAGCTTATCGAGGCGGCGAAGATTCATACCGCTGACTCCATCGAGGACGCACTGGCTCATGGCGTCGATCATGCCATGAATGCTTTCAATCCGAAAAAGAAGAAATAGGAATAGCGATTCAAAAGCAACAGCCATGGGCTGTTGCTTTTTCCGTGGGGACATGGGAAAATGAAGAAGAGAAGGTAGCCGGAGAGACGAAGAGACTGGATTTTAGACTTTCTTTTCCCTTCATCGCTTGCAAGGCATAGGACATTTTTCCCGCATGACGATCATCGGGGAAGCGGGGCGTGGTGCTTTCGTACCCGGCCACTCTGCGAAGTCCTGATCCCGGTCTGCTATCATCGAAAATGATTCATATAAAAAGGACGCAACTATGACACATGGCACATTGATAGTTCTGGAGGGCATTGACGGTAGTGGAAAGGCGACCCAGTCGGCCCTTTTGGAAAAGAAACTAAAAGAAGCTGGGAAGGATGTCATGCATATTTCCTTCCCTGATTATGCGAGCGACTCGTCGGCCTTGGTAAAGATGTACCTCAAAGGTGACTTTGGGGCGGATCCCGGCGATGTGAATCCCTATGCCGCTTCTCTTTTCTACGCGGTCGATCGTTTCGCCTCATATCGCATGAAGTGGAAGGATTTCTATGAGAAAGGCGGCATCATTATTGCCGATCGCTACACCACAAGCAATATGGTACATCAGATGACAAAGTATGATGACGAGGAAGAGCGGACGCAGTTCCTCTCCTGGCTGGAAAAGACCGAGTACGAAGAGCTGGAGCTGCCGCGTCCGGATCTTGTCATCCTTTTAGATATTCCTCTTAGGATGTCTGAAGCGCTGGTAAAAGCCCGGGCTGCTGAGGGCGGTTCGATGGATATCCATGAGCAGCATTTGGACTACCTCAGGAAGTGTCATAATGCCTATCAGGCGCTGGTACGCTTTTACGGCTGGGAGCGTATCCCGTGTGCCAGAGAGGGCGTGCTTCGAAGTGTCACGGATATCGGGCGCGATGTGGATGCAGCGGTAGAAAAGGTCATGAAAAACAGGAAATGAAAGATAGACGGCTCAGGAAAGACGGATACTGTGATGCATCAGTCTTTCCCGGACCGCTTTTTTTAGGGAGTGAAAATGGATCACGATGGAATCGGCGTTTCCCAAACCTCCCGTTTATGTTAAAATAGAACAGTTATCAGGATACCCCGTATGGTATCCGGGAGGTGCGTATGCTAATTCAATGGTTTCCCGGTCATATGACCAAGACGAAGCGGATGATCGAAAGTCACCTAAAGGCAGTGGATGTCGTAGCTGAACTCTTGGACGCCCGGATTCCGATGTCGAGTGCGAACCCCATGGTGGAAGAGCTGGTGCAGGGCAAGCCTCGGATCGTCATACTGAATAAAGCGGATCTGGCGGATCCGAAGGCGACGGATCGCTGGATCTCTTATTATCAGAAGAAAAATATACCAGTCGTCCCCATGAGCGTCGGGAACAGTAAGAATAAGAAGAAGCTGCTAGCACTGATCCGTGAGACGGCAGAGCCGATGCTGGCGAAGTGGCGGAAACGCGGCATCAAGAGCCGCTCGGTACGTCTTATGATACTCGGTATTCCGAACGTGGGTAAATCTACGCTGATCAATTTTCTTGCTGGAACGGCAGCAACACGCACGGCAAATACCCCGGGGCATACCCGTGGCAAACAGTGGGTGCGCCTCTCTGAAGGGCTTGATCTGCTGGATACACCGGGGGTACTTTGGCCGAAATTTGATGATCAGGTCGCTGCGCTCAGGCTGGCGGCAACAGGTGCGATCGCAGGCGATGTATTCAATGCCGATGAGGTCGTCCCGGAGCTGCTTGCTTCTCTGGCAGAAACGGCACCTTGGGTTTTGCAGGAAAAGTACGACATCGAAGATGTCCATCAGGATCCGCAGTTGCTTTTGGAGGCGGCCGGAAGGAGAAGAGGCTGTCTTCTCCCCGGCGGAGCCATCGACTATGATCGCGCAGAAATGGTGGTCCTCCGTGATTTTCGAAGCGGGAAGCTAGGGAAGCTGACGCTGGATCCGCTTCCGGAAAAATGATGGAAGAAAGATGGCTCCGATGGTTCATCGGTCTCTATAAGACGCAAATGCTTCACCAGGATTTCTATTTGGGAAAAATGTGTTTTTATCGATGAAAAATTCCAAGGCGGCGTATTCTTATTTTGCGATGCACTTTCCGCAGCATCTGAAGGATCTTCTGGACTTTATGAGAACCTGAGGCTGACCGCCTTATTTTGCTGTTGTTTCTCTCTATCGCAGTACAAAATCATGTGAGGTACTATGACTATTTCTGAAATCCGTACCATCCTTTCACAGGATGATGTTGCAGAAGAGCTTTTGCAGGAGATACTTTCTGATGAGAGAAAGGGCGTGAAGACCCTTGTAGGCTCCTATATGAAGCGTCTCGAGCGAAAGAGCAGGGAGCGTCTCCGCGTAGAGTCCATGTATGACGTGGAGAGTCGTTTCTATCAGGAGGGACTCACACATATCGTCGGGATCGATGAAGTGGGACGGGGACCACTTGCCGGACCGGTAACGGTCGCGGCAGTTATTCTCCCACCGCACTGGTTCTGTGCGGGGCTCAATGACTCGAAGAAGGTCACACCGAAACACCGCGAAGAGATCGCAGCGAAGATTTATGAGAGCGCATTGGATGTCTCAGTTGTCAGCCTTTCGCCGGAAGAGATCGATGCTGTCAATATCTATGAGGCGACGATGATGGCGATGTATCAGGCGGTGAAGAATCTGACGGTCTCGCCGGAGGCGGTCATTGTCGATGCGATGCCGCTTCATTTCAACTGTCCGACCGAGTCCTTGATCCATGGAGATGCGAAGAGTGCCTCTGTTGCGGCAGCTTCCATCGTGGCAAAGGTGTATCGTGATCATCTGATGGATGAGTATGACAGGCAGTATCCTGGCTATGGATTTGCTCAAAATAAAGGCTATGGCACTGCCGAGCATATTGCGGCGCTGAAGACACTGGGTATCACGCCGATTCACCGAAAGAGCTTTGAGCCGGTAAAGAGCATGGTGCTTGGAAAGTGAGAAGGCTTTGAGACGTCAGATGAGAGGCGAATAGACATTAGACGGATAGACTGTCAGATCGCCATCCGGTGACTAAAGATAGTGACCGCCAGTTACGTATAATATATGAGGTATATCAAATGAAACAATGTATGGATGAAGAAAATCTGCATCGCCGTCTTAGAAAGATCATTGGTCAGGTGCAGGCGATTGATCGTATGATCGAAGAAGACGTTCCCTGCGAGGATGTCATCACCCAGGTGAATGCGGCAAAGTCTGCTCTGCACAAGGTGGGACAGATCATTCTCGAAGGCCATCTTCAGCATTGCGTCCGAGATGGTATCGAGCATGGTGATGCCGAGGAGACGATCGCTCGCTTTGCCAAAGCAGTAGAACGGTTTTCTAATATTGTATAATCAGAGATAAAGACAGGATAAATATATTATAATAAGGCACAATAAAACAAGCCCTATATTCTAATGGGCTTGTTTTATTGTGACGGCCATCTTTTTGATGTATAATTAAAAATACTGGTATTTGGTCATTTGCCATCTTTTTTTATGAATCAGGGCAAACGAGATCCAGAGTTTATTGATCATGGTGAGGAGATTATTTTTTGTATCCTGTGAATCTCAAAGCGGCAGGCCTTCGTGCGCTGGTCATCGGTGGCGGCCATGTGGCTCTTAGAAAGGTGAAAAAGTTAATAGCAGAGGGAGCAGACGTGACGATCCTTGCGCCGGAAGTCGTTTCTGACATCGAGGCGCTTTCCGAGGCAAAAAAGGTGCACTGGGAAAAGCACCTTTTCCGTGGTGACGATCTCTCTTCCTATGGACTGATAGTGACAGCCTGTGGTGTGAGGGAAGTGGCAGAAGCGGTGCAGCAGGCATCGAAAGAGAGCCATTTCCTTTATAATGCTGCAGATTTTCCTTCGCTGGGGAATTGTTCACTGCCGGCTGCTTTTGATGCAGGGGGGATCCAGATCACCGTTTCTACGAATGGCCGCTCGCCTGCGATGGCGCGGTATATGAAAGAGTGGCTTTCTCTGAAAATCCCCGAAGGCTTTGGCCTGTGGCTGGACCGGGTGGGAAAGATGAGAGTGGAAATGAAAGAAAGGATCGGCACCAGCGAGGCCAGAGAAGCCTTCTGGAGAGCTGTCTTTACTGAAGATATCATGCATCTGGTGATGCAGGGAAAATTAGACGAAGCAGAGGAGTGTGTACGTCATGCAGTTGGTCGTTTTGGGGCTGAATCATAAGACAGTCCCGGTAGATATTCGTGAGCAGTTTGCGATTTCGCCAGACAGTGCGAGAAGCGGGCTGATTCATCTGGATGAACAGGAAGGGATCGAGGAAGCCGTCGTGCTTTCCACCTGTAACCGCACTGAGATCTATGCGGTACTCAAGGATGAGACAGCGAAGGAAACACTGTACGATTTCTTTTTAGCCCTTTCCGGAAACAGCGAGGCGAAGGATGAGTATTTCTTCTATTTTGAAGGGGAAGCCTGCATCCGACATCTTTTCGAAGTGGTCTCAGGTCTGGACTCCATGGTCATCGGAGAGAGCCAGATCCTGAATCAGATCAAGACGGCGTACACGATGGCGCTCGAAGAAAAAGCGACCCGCACCATCCTGAATACTCTCTTTCACCGTGCCATCCGTACGGGCAAGCGTGTGCGGACGGAGACGCAGATTTCCTACAGTGCGGTATCTGTCAGCTATGCAGCGGTGAAACTCGCGGAGAAGATCCTGGGTGGCTTGGACGATCGTACTGCCATGGTCTTCGGGGCAGGTGAGGCGGCTGAGCTGCTGGTGAAGAATCTGCAGGGCAAAGGTCTCAAAAAGGTCATTGTGACAAACCGTCACATCGAGAAAGCAGAAGAACTCGCAAAGAAGATCGACGGCGAGACGGTCCCGTTCAAAGGAGCACTCCAACATGCTGAAGATGTCGATATCATCGTGACAGCGACCGGAGCTTCTCAGTACATCGTAAAAGCATGGGATGTCAGAAACCTCATGATGAAGAGAAAGACACGCCCGCTGGTCGCCATCGATATCGCAGTGCCGTGCGACATCGAGCCGTCGGTTGGTGATATCCGTCATGTGACGCTTTACAATATCGATGATCTGCAGGATATCGTCGAGAGCAATATCCGTTTCCGTGAAGGGGAGGCAGAGCGTGCGAAGGGCATCATCGAGGAAGAGATAGAGTCCATTGAGGACCGCTTCACGTATCTGTCCACGCGTCCAGTCATGGTGTCTCTTTCGGATAAGGCCGAGGAGATCCGTCAGCGCGAGCTGCGTCATATTTTTGCTAAGATCGATGGCCTGACAGATGAAGATAAACGTGTCCTGCAGTACATGACCCGCATGATCGTCCGCAAGATCCTTCGAGAACCGATGATGCATCTCAATGAACACGCGGGAACCAAGTGGGAAGATGCGGATAAGTCAGCCGTGACCCGTCTCTTCAAGCTGGATGTCAGAAAGGGGCAGGCACTTGAAAAATAAAATCACCATCGCGACCAGAGAAAGCCTTCTGGCTCTCTGGCAGGCGAAATACGTCGCTCATGCTTTGGAAGAAGCACATCCGGGGCTCACTGTCGAGCTCTTCCCCGTCACCACGAAAGGAGACCAGATCCTCGATCGTCCGCTGGTTGAAATCGGAGGGAAGGGACTTTTCATCAAAGAACTTGAGGTCATCCTGCTCGAAGGAAAGGCGGATATCGCCGTCCACTCTTTGAAGGATATGACAGCGGAATGTCCGAAAGGGCTCACCATCGCCGCAGTCACGAAGAGAGAAGACCCCAGAGATGCCTTCGTGTCGAATAAATACCGGTCGCTGGACGAGCTTCCGCTTCATGCGAAGGTGGGGACATCGAGTCTCCGACGCCAGGCGCAGCTCCTGCACCTGCGCCCGGATCTGGAAATCAGATCCCTGCGCGGCAATGTGCAGACCCGTCTCCGGCATCTGGATGAAGGCGACTTTGACGCTATCATTCTTGCGGCAGCAGGACTCAAGCGTCTCGGCCTTGCTGAGCGCATCTGCTCTTTCATTGATACAGAGACAAGCATCCCGGCTGCAGGGCAGGGCGTCATGGCGGTCGAAGCCAGATCAGATGACAAGGAAACACTGGACCTGATCTCCTTCCTGCATGACAGCGATGTGGCTTCCTGTATCACCACGGAGCGTGCGTTCCTTGCCAAAGTCGGCGGGGACTGCAAGGTACCGGCTGGTATCTATGCGACAGCGAAAGATGGCGGCATCGAGGCCCATGCCTTTATCGCTTCCACCGATGGAAAGAGACTCTATCGCAGCGAGAGATCGGCTGCTGTTTCTGAAGCCGTATCTGTCGGGAAGGCTCTGGCGGCAGAGCTTTTGGATGCCGGCGGAAGAGAAGTGCTTGAGGAAATGCAGAAAATTTAAAAACAGGTGTAAGATTCGAGGGGCCTAACTGTGGTATTTCAGTCACCCGTCACATCTGCCCCCTCATCATACCAAGAACTACCCACTAACGAACACGAGGAGATTTCTATGAAAAAAGGGAAAGTATATTTGATCGGAGCTGGTCCGGGAGATCCGGAACTTTTGACACTGAAGGGCAAGCGCTGCCTGGAAGAAGCCGATGTTATCGTCGGCGATTATCTGGCGGATCCGCGTCTTTTGAGATATGCGAAGCCTGGCTACGAATACATTTATGTCGGGAAAAAAGCAGGCTGTCACACCATGAAGCAGCATGAGATCAGCGAGCTTCTGGCCGAAAAAGGCGAGGCTGGGAAGATCGTTGCCCGCCTCAAAGGCGGTGACCCCTTCGTCTTCGGACGCGGCGGGGAAGAGATCGAGGTACTCCGCGCACATGGCGTGCCTTTCGAAGAAGTACCCGGCATCACGAGTGCCATCGCAGCGCCGGCCTATGCGGGCATTCCGGTCACACATCGCGGTGTGGCAGCATCCTTCGCCGTCATTACCGGACATGAAGACCCGACGAAAGACCAGTCTTCCATTCACTGGGACAAGCTGGCAGGCGGTGTCGATACACTGATCTTCCTGATGGGCGTCGGCCATACCGCGATGATTGCCTCCCAGCTGATGAAGTACGGACGTGCGGGTGAGACACCGGCAGCATTTGTACGCTGGGGGACGCGCCCGTACCAGGAGACCTATACCACGACACTTGAAAAAGCGGCAGAAGATGTGAAGAAGCTCGGGATCAAGCCGCCGGCTGTCTTCGTCGTCGGGGATGTGGTAAACCTGCGAAGCACCATGGACTGGTTTGACAATCGTCCGCTCTTCGGAAAACGCATCGTCGTGACCCGTTCCCGCAGTCAGGCGTCGAAGCTCGTGCATGTACTCGATGCCAAAGGCGCTCTCTGCGAAGAGACCCCTACGATCTCCATCTCCGCTCCGTCAGATGACTATGCTGGTCTTGACAAAGGCATTGCAGAGATCTCCTCCTTCCAGTGGATCGTTTTCACCAGTCAGAATGGGGTAAACTGCTTCTTCGACCGTCTCTTCCGGCAGGGCAAAGACGTCCGTGCGCTGGGACATGTAAAGATCGCAGCCATCGGACCTGTCACGGCGAAAGAGCTTAGAAAATACGGTCTTTCCTGTGACTGCGTGCCGGAAAAATACAAGGCGGAAGATCTTCTGGCAGAGATGAAAAAGCAGGTGCAGAAGGGCGAGCGTGTATTCCTCCCTCGTGCGAAGGAAGCGAGAAATATTCTCCCTGAAGGCATCGAAGCGATGGGCGCGCATTGCGTCGTCGCTGAAGCATACATGACCACGCCGGATCTGGAGTACAAGGATCAGCTGCTCTCTCTTCTGACACATCATGAAGTCGATATCATCACTTTCACAAGCTCGTCGACCGTGCACAATCTCATGAAACTGCTCGATGGGAAAAATGAGCTCTTGGAAGGCGTCGCGCTCGCCTGCATCGGACCGATCACCGCAGACACCTGCCGCAGCTACGGCCTTGTGCCGCATATCGTTTCTGATGTCTATACCATCGATGGACTGGTAGAAGCGATCGAGAAGAATCCGGAAAAATACTGATGGAATCGCTATCAGATAGAATCAGCAATTCCTTACAATAAGGAATCATACATTCCTTATTCCCTATCCAAGCAGAGCTTTCAAAAAGAATCAAAGGGGCTGCCCCGATAACCTTGCACCCTGCGTATCATTTTCGCCTGTGGAAGCAGACGGTATATCACTTATTCAAAGGAGTCTGACAATCATGAAACTCAATACTCTTCGCCCTCGTCGTTTAAGAAGAACGGCTGCCATTCGCAGCATGGTCAGAGAAAACTCTCTGGAACTGAATGATTTCGTCTACCCGATCTTTGTCGTACCGGGCACGAATGTGAAGGAAGAAATCCCGAGTATGCCGGGGCAGTACCATCTCTCCGTTGACAATGCGGTCAAGATGGCAGAAGAAGTATACAAGCTCGGCATACCGGCGGTAGAGATCTTTGGTCTGCCGGAATACAAAGATGACAAGGGATCCTCCGCCTGGGATATGACGAGCCCCGTGCAGCGTGCCATTCGTGCCATTAAAGAAGCCGTACCGGATCTGGTCATCGTGGGGGATGTCTGCCTTTGCCAGTATACGACAAGCGGGCACTGCGGGCAGCTGAAAGGTCATGAAGTCGATAACGACCCGACACTGGAGCTTCTGGCGAAAGTCGCACTTTCTCAGGCAGAATGCGGCGCCGACATCATCGCACCGTCCGATATGATGGACGGCCGTATCGCGAAGATCCGTGAGACACTCGATGCGAATGACCTCGCGCAGGTATCCATCATGTCGTATGCCGTGAAATATGCATCCGGCTACTATGGTCCATTCCGCGATGCGGCTGACTCTGCACCGCAGTTTGGCGACAGAAGAGGATACCAGATGGACCCGGCAAACAGCCGCGAAGCGATGAAGGAAGTGGATCTCGACATGGAAGAGGGCGCTGACATCATCATGGTGAAGCCGGCTCTCGCTTACCTCGATATTGTCCGTCAGGTGCGCGACCGCATTGACCGTCCGGTGGCCTGCTACAATGTATCCGGTGAATACGCCATGGTCAAAGCGGCTGCTGCCAAGGGCTGGATCGATGAAAAGAGGATCGTTATGGAGTCCCTGCTCTCGATGAAACGCGCCGGCAGTGATATCATCATTTCCTATCATGCGCCTGATGTAGCGAAATGGATGAAGGAGGAAGCAGGGAAATGATCGATCTCACGAAATCCAAAGCTGCGTTTGAAGAAGCGCGGAAATTCATGCCCGGCGGGGTCAATAGTCCTGTCCGTTCCTACCCGCACATGGGCTGCCCGCCGCCTTTCATTGCGTCGGCGAAAGGTTCTCATATCACAGATATCGATGGAAATACCTATATCGATTATGTCGGCTCCTGGGGACCGATGGTCCTCGGACACGCGCATCCATCTGTCATTGCTGCCATTCAGAAATCAGCTGAGCGAAGCACCTCTTACGGTGCGCCGACACCGATGGAGACAGAAATCGCTGAGCTGATTCACGAAGTCTATCCTTCCATCGAAAAACTCCGTATGGTGAACTCCGGCACCGAAGCGACGATGAGCGCACTTCGTGCAGCGAGAGGCTATACCGGCCGTGATAAGATCTTGAAATTTGAAGGCTGCTACCATGGACACGGCGACAGCCTTCTCGTCAAAGCGGGTTCCGGCGCAGCGACCTTTGGCAGTCCGGACAGTGCGGGTGTCACGAAAGGCACCGCAAAGGATACCCTCGTTTCCCCTTATAATGACATCGATGCGTTCAAAAAGCTGATGGATGAAGAGGGGGATGAGATTGCTGCTGTCATTGTTGAGCCGGTCGCGGGAAATATGTGCTGCGTGCCTCCGGTCAAGGGGTTCCTTGAAACGCTCCGAGCAGAGACTGAAAAGCATGGCACTGTCCTCATTTTTGATGAAGTCATGTGTGGCTTCCGTACCTCTTTCCACGGTGCGCAGGCGCGCTACCATATCCGCCCGGATATGACCTGCCTCGGCAAGATCATCGGCGGCGGCCTCCCGGCAGCGGCTTACGGCGGAAAGAGAGAGATCATGAACTGCATCGCTCCGGATGGCTCTGTCTATCAGGCAGGCACCCTTTCCGGAAATCCGCTCGCTGTTACAGCCGGGGTCGAAACGCTGAAGCAGATGATGGCGATCCCGCATTTTGATGAGATCCTTGAAAAGAAAACCGCATCTCTGCTTGAGGGCTGGAAAGAGGCGGCTGACAAAGCGGGCGTCCCGCTCATCTGCCACCAGTCCGGCTCCATGTTTGGCATTTTCTTCTCTGAAAAAGAAGTACTGAACTACCCGGATGCCTGTGAGGCGAATGCTTCGCAGTTCAAAGCCTGGTTCCTCTCTATGCTCGATCAGCATATCTATCTGGCTCCGTCTCCTTTCGAGACACTCTTCATGTCCTATGCTCATAGCGACGAAGATATCGAAAAGACAATTAAGGCTGCCAAAGCAGCTATGGAAGCGGCAGCCAAAGCGTAGAGCCGCTGGCTCCGATCTTTTTACATACCGTCCTGCCTTTTATACGGCAGGGCGGTTTTTGTATGCGCCCAGTTGCCCTGCTGCCCGCAGAAATGGAACCATGGACATTTTGACATACGATCCGCATTTCTTTTGATGGCGTGGAGGTGGATTCCCCATGCTCCTTGCGCATAGGTATGGATAAAAGACAGGTATTTGCGATGAAGAGCGATTCTCTTTATACTAAAGAAAAAACAGGGAACCAAGGATCCCTGAAGGAAGGAACTATAAAACTATGACATACCGGAACATATGCTTTGGAGCAGCACTCGCGCTTTTGGCGTCGGCAGTCTCTGCCTGCGGGGGAAGCATGGGAAAGGGAGGCTCTTCCCCTTCTTCTTCGGTGATTCAGACGATGCAGCCGCAGGCTTTGCGCCAGATCGTGGCAGCGGATAATACCAAAGAGCGCACGATCATGTGGCAGCTGAAGACAGAGAAAGACTGCACGCTGGAGTATCGCATGAGAGGGAGCGATGGGATCTCCTCTGAGAAAGCCACGTCGAAATCATACAAAGGGAATAACGGTGTCGCTGATAGCTATCTCTACACGGTGCGTCTCACGAATCTGACCAAGGGCACAGACTACGAATATCGCACGCGAACAGGGGACACAGTCAGCGAGTGGTATCCGCTGAAGACCGATGACGGCAAATCTTTCAAAGCGGTCGTTGTCTCTGATTCACAGAGCTCGGACTATGCGGACTGGGAGAAGTTATTCAAAGGCGCGATGGCACGGAACAAGGATGCGGATTTCTTCGTCGATCTTGGGGACATTGTAGACAATGGCGAGGATGAGTACCAGTGGCAGACCTGGCTGAAATCGGTTGAGCCCACCATTTCGGATATTCCGCTCGTGCCGGCGCTCGGAAATCACGAGGCGTACACGCTCGACTGGAAGATGATGCTCCCGGAGCGCTATACATCACATTTCAACGTGCCTCAGAATGGAGACAGCTCGCTTCCGAATCACTACTACTCTTTCGACTGGGGCGATGTTCATTTCACGGTACTCGATACATCGCTCTATGAAGAAAAGGAATGGATACCGGATCTCTACGAAAAAGAAAAGGTC
This sequence comes from Fusicatenibacter saccharivorans, assembly GCA_963597545.1. GTDB lineage: Bacteria > Bacillota > Negativicutes > Veillonellales > Dialisteraceae > Dialister > Dialister saccharivorans_A. The sequence goes on along the minus strand of CAVBQN010000002.1, from coordinate 30,778 downwards.
TGGGCGAAAAAGGATATCCTGCAATCTAAAAAGAAATGGAAAGTGGTCCTGATGCACAAGGATCCTTTCCAGTACAGCTTCGCCGATCCCTCGCGGCCGGCCCGTCAGGAGGGCTTCTCTGAAGAAGGGCAGACCTTCATGCCGATCTTCGATGAGACAGGCGTGGATCTGGTACTCTCCGCCCATCTTCATACCTATCGTGATCGCGGTCACGTATATGATTTTAAGAGAAATCCGAAGGGGCCGGCGTATGTGATCCTTGGACTTTCCGGCAATGTTCGTTATCCGGGACTTTGGAAAGAGCATGCTCTCGATGAATACACGGCGCCGCAGCCGGAAACAGACAATTATGTGGTACTTGAGGCCAGCGAGGATGCGCTCATACTGACAGGCTACCTCCCTGACGGCAGTGAGCTCCATCGGACGGAAGTCAGAAAAAGTGAATAAAGAAACGCGGATGACATAGGAAAAGGATGTCATCCGCGTTTCTTTATAGCGGTTAAAGGGGAGATCCTGCTCGTCACTCCACCCTCCTCCTATATGTTACAATAGAGAAAACCATTCGCAGGGAGGAAAAGAACGATGCAGGATGTACTGGCAGGGCTTAATGAGCGGCAGAAAGAAGCTGTGACGACGACAGAGGGTGTGGTGCGTGTGATCGCAGGTGCAGGGAGCGGAAAGACACGCGCTTTGACGCATCGATTCGCATACCTTGTGAATGAGCTCGGCATCCTTCCCGGTCATATTCTCTGCGCGACATTTACGAATAAAGCCGCGCGGGAAATGGCGATGCGTATCCATCAGCTGACGGGAGATGAAGATACGGGCTATATTTCCACCTTCCACTCCTTCTGCGTGTCAGTCCTGCAGGAGGACAGCTATGCTGTGTCGTATCCGAAAAGCTTTCTGGTGATCGACAATGCAGACATTGATGATATGCTCTCGATGGTGTATGAGGAAATGGAGCTGACACTGCGTGATATGCCTTTTTCCAAAGCGCGTGACATGATCGAGATGAAGAAGTGCGTCTTTGAGCCAGAGTACTATCGGGATATGATCGCGATGCCGATCTCCACACTCTACGAAAAATACCACAAGGCGAGCAATGTGGAAGACCTCATTTTCTACGGATACCTTTATCAGGAGAAAAAATGCTTTGCCCTCGACTACAATGACCTCATCAAGTTTACGCTTTATATTTTTGAAGAGCATGAAGACATATGTCGGAAGTGGCAGTCACGTCTCGAGTACATCATGGTGGACGAGTTTCAGGATATCGACCCGCTCCAGTACGAGCTGATGCGTGTGCTGGCTGGCTATCATAAGAATCTTTTCGTCGTGGGTGATCCGGATCAGACGATTTACACCTGGCGCGGGGCGAATATCCGCTTCCTCTTGGACTTTGACAAGCATTTCCCCGACGTGAAGACGATCATGATGAATGACAACTACCGATCAACGCCGGAAATCCTTGCAGCAGCCAATTCGCTGATTTCAAAGAATCAGAATCGCATGAGGAAGGATCTCATCGCTCACCAGCCGAGCGGACAGAAGGTGACCTGCTTCCATCTGAAAACAGCAGCGGATGAAGCCCGAAGGATCTTCGAAGAAATACACATGCTTCATGACCATCACATTCCCTACAAGGATATGACGCTTCTTTATCGGGCCCACTACGTGACAAGGAATCTTGAGGAAGCACTTCTCAAAGAAAAGATCCCCTATACCATGTACAGCGGGACGCAGTTTTTCTCGCGGATGGAGATCAAGGATGCCCTCTGCTATCTTCGTATGCTTGCATACAAGGATGATATGGCTTTCAGGCGCATCGTGAATGTCCCGAAACGAAACATGGGTCCTAAACGCATGCAGTTTTTGGAAACGATTGCCCGGGAGCAGGGGATCACTCTCTATGAAGCACTCACATCGCACGTGGATGATCCGATCTTCAAAGGGACAAGGGCTTCTGATTTCGTTGAACTCATCGAAACCTTTTCCAAAGATAGGGAAGGGAAGCCCGTTTCGGAGATCCTTTCTGCTTTACTGGATGAGAGCGGTTATGAGGAAATGATGCGTACCGTGGGGAGCCAGGAGCGTCTGGATAATCTTGCGGAACTCAAGCAGTCCGTCTTCGAGTATGAAATGACCGCCGGCGAAGAGACGGGCATCGCTGACTATCTCGCACATGCAGCCCTTTTCTCCAATCTGGACACATCGCCTTCGGAGGACAAGGTGAAGCTCATGACCATTCATACGGCGAAAGGGTTGGAATTTCCCTACGTCTTTCTCTGCGGTATGAATGAAGGCATTTTTCCATCAAGGAAGACGCGCACCCGTCAGGCGATGGAAGAAGAGCGCCGACTCGCTTTTGTTGCTCTGACTCGCGCTGAGAAAGGGCTCTACCTCTCCGAAGCGGGCGGATGGGGGATCGATGGTGCGCCCCGCTATCCGTCCCGATTCGTTTTCGATATCGATCCGGACACTCTTTTTTATGATCCGCCGCTGACAGACGAATACAAAGCAGAAAGTCTCTCCTATATCGAGCGCATGGAAGAAGGTCTGCGTGAGGATGCGTCTTCCGGGATTCGATTCAAGGCAGGCGATCGCATCCGCCATCGCGTCTTTGGCGAAGGCACTGTGGAAGAGGTACAGGAAGCCGAGCAGTCCTATACCATTCACTTTGATGGCATGATGACCGCAAGAAAGATCGCCTTTCGCGTGAAGATGGAAAAGATGAGGTAAGGCCCCTCGTTCTCCGTTTGCAGAGAGCGTGATATGCCGTATACAGGTGACAGGGGAGCCTTTTAAAGAAGGCCGATGCAGGGACGGAAACAGTTTTGCATAAGGGCTTTTATACAAGGCGATGCCATAGATTTTTCTGCTGAATTAAAAATACTTTGAAATTTGAAAAAAGAGGAGACAATCGTGGTATAATAAAACACAGTGAGTCTTATCATATAGTTCTATGAGGAGGAAGGATGAGTAAAAAAGGCGAATATGAGACAGGAAAGAGCAAGGCGCTGCGTGTAGCGATCATTGGCTGCTTTGCCGTATTCACTGTCTTTGCCATGATCGCAAGTCTTCTTTTCGGATCTGCAGATATTTCCTTTGAGGTGATCCTGCATACGCTCATGGGAAATGTCCAGACGACAGATGAGATGGTCATCTGGAATATCCGATTCCCGCGAAATATCGTAGGGGCGCTGGTCGGGGCCAATCTCGCCGTATCGGGAGCGATCCTGCAGGCGGTGATGAAGAACCCGCTGGCGGATCCAGGCATCGTGGGTGTTTCTTCCGGCGCAGGTCTTGCCGGGGTCATTATGCTGATTTTCATGCCGGAGGCATCGCTTCTGCTGACGCCAGTGGCTTTCATCGGTGCGATGCTTTCCGCAGCGGCGGTGTATGCTCTTGCGTGGAAGAATGGTATCCGGCCTAGCCGTATCATTCTGGCAGGTGTTGCCGTCAGTGCATTTCTGGGGAGTGGGATTTCGGCGCTGCTCGTCTTCTACTCGGATAAAGTACAGGGGGCGCTTCTCTGGATGGTCGGTGGTCTTTCCGCACGTAGCTGGCCGCAGGTTGAGTCTCTTTTCCCGTACACGATCTTAGGGCTTGTCTTTGCCATCTGCGGATGCAAGGCACTCACCATCCTCTCTCTTGGCGATGAGACGGCGCGCGGGCTTGGCCTTCCTGTCGAGAAAGTCCGCTTCACCATGACAGCCGTAGCAGCGCTTCTTGCCGCAGGTGCGGTCAGCATCGCGGGGCTTATCGGTTTTGTCGGTCTTGTTGTGCCGCATATTGTCCGCCTGATCGTCGGGACGGACTACAAGTATGTCGTACCCGGTTCAGCTATCCTGGGGGCGGGGGTACTCGTCTTCTGTGATACGCTCGGACGTGTCCTCTTCTCACCGATAGAGATCCCTGCGGGCATCATCATGGCCTTTCTTGGTGCTCCATTTTTCCTGTATCTGTTAAGGAGGAGCGCATGATGGGTGATATTGCAATTCGAATTTCTGACATTCATGTGACCTTCGGCGATCATAAGGTACTGAAAGGGGCAAGCGGCCTCATCAGAAAGGGCAGCATCGTCACCTTCCTTGGACGGAATGGCTGCGGGAAATCGACGCTTCTGAAGGCAGTGACGGGAAATCTCAAGCCGGATAAAGGGAGCGTGGAAATCGCGGGTAAACCCCTTGGTGCCTACAAAGCGGATGAACTCTCACGCGTCGTTGCTTTCCTGCCGCAGTTTCATGAGATCCCGAAAGATATGACAGCGGAGGAGCTCGTTTCCTGCGGACGCTATCCGTACCAGCACTGGTGGTCGGGCGTCTCCACGCATGACAGAGAAGTCGTAGAAGAGGTCATGAGAAAGACGAATACGCTTCATCTGAAAGATCGCCTGGCAGCGAGCCTTTCCGGCGGTGAACGACAGCGCGTGTGGATCGCGATGGCACTAGCACAGGAGCCGAAAATCCTCATCCTGGATGAACCGACTACGTATCTGGATATCTGTCACCAGCTTGAAGTCATGGAGCTTGTATCAAAGCTGAACCATGAAGAGAATCTGACCGTCGTCATGGTCTTGCATGAGATCAATCAGGCTATCCGCTATTCGACAGACCTTCTCGTCCTTGAGAATGGCGTCATCGAACGCTCGGGACCACCGATGGAGGTCATGACTCATGAAGCTATCGCGGAAGTCTTTGATGTCGATGCGGACATAGAGATGAGAAAAGGTCGTCCGAGTATCGCCATTAACGGACTGCTTCAGAAATAAGGAATACGAAAGCCGCAGCAAGACTGCGGTTTTTTGTTTGGCTTGGGGTTGACCCGTTGTGCGGGCAGCGCCCTTGATCCCCTTCGGATCTTATCCCTGCAGGCCGTTCATCCTGCGTTCCTGCTTCCGGGTTCATCGTGTTTTGCGACGCACCACTTTTACAGAACCCGCAGAACCCGTGGTTCCTCTTAAAAAAATTTGCATGCCTTGCCCAAGTCAAGTATAATGTAGAAATACTTTAAGAATCACTAAGGGGGTTTATCATGAAAGGCAATGACATTCGCGAAAATTATCTTTCGTTTTTTGAAAATAAAAAAGACCATCTGAGACTGAAGAGTTTCTCCTTGATTCCAAAGGATGACCCCAGCCTTCTCTTGATCGGTGCCGGCATGGCGCCACTGAAGCCGTACTTCACCGGCAAGGTAGAACCACCGAAACACAGAGTGACGACCAGCCAGAAATGTATCCGTACCGGAGATATTGAAAACGTAGGCCGTACCGCACGCCATCATACTTTCTTCGAAATGCTGGGGAATTTCTCCTTTGGCGATTATTTCAAGAAGGAAGCGATTTCCTGGGCATGGGAATTCCTGACCGAAGTCCTGAAGCTCGATCAGTCCCGCCTCTACGTCACCATTTATCCCGATGACAATGAAGCGCATGACTACTGGCACAAAATGATCGGCCTGCCGGAAAACCATATCTATCCGCTTTCCGATAACTTCTGGGAAATCGGGGAAGGCCCATGCGGTCCGGACTCTGAAATTTTCTTTGATCAGGGTGAAGAATTCGGCACGGATCCGGAAAACCAGATGGGCGGAGACGGAGATCGTTTCCTTGAGATCTGGAACCTTGTATTCTCCCAGTACGACCGCCAGAAGGATGGTTCCTACCTGCCGCTTGCCAAGAAGAACATCGATACCGGTGCAGGTCTGGAACGTCTGGCTGCCGTTCTTCAGAAGAAAAAGAATAACTTTGAAACCGACCTGTTTTTCCCGATCATTGAAGAAGCTTCGAAGCTTTCCGGCGTATCCTATGGACAGAGTGCCGAGGGTGATGTGGCACTGAAGGTCATTTCTGACCATGCGCGTGCTATCACGAATATGATCGCTGACGGCATCCTTCCGTCGAATGAAGGCAGAGGCTATGTTCTCCGCCGCGTACTGCGCCGTGCCGTTCGTTTTGGCAAGCTTCTGGGCATTCAGGATGCCTTCATGGGGCAGATGATCGATGTCGTCATTCAGATGATGAAGCCGGCCTATCCGGAACTTGTTGATAAGCAGGCTTTCATTAAGAAAGTCGCCGGCGTCGAAGAAGAACGCTTCCATACCACGCTGAATGCAGGCTGTGACCTGCTTTCTGAAATGTTGGAAGATACGAAGAAAAAGCAGCAGACCATTCTTTCCGGTGATCAGGTTTTCAAACTTTATGATACCTATGGCTTCCCATGGGAACTGACCGATGAGATCGCCAAGGAACAGGGCCTCACCATCGATGAGAAAGGCTTCGAAGCGGCCATGGCTGAGCAGAAGGAAAGAGCAAGAGCTGCGCGTGCGAAAGTCTCTGCGAAAGTCGCTACACCGGATACCACAAAACTCGATGCAAAAGAGCTCACCACGGAAGACAAAGATGGCGAAACGAAGTTGCTCCTTCTTGGTCAGGATGGCAAAGAGATCGTCTCTGCAGCAGACGGCACCGAAGTCACTGTAGTCCTCAAGAACAACCCGTTCCATGCAGAAGGCGGCGGACAGATCGGTGATTCCGGCACCATCGTTGGCGAAGAGGGTACCATTCAGGTCGAAGACACGAAGAATCTGCCAGATGGTATCGTCTATGTCATCGGTACCGTTTCTGAAGGCATCATCCGTGAAGGGGAAACGGTCACTGTCACAGTTGACCGCGTCAGAAGAGAAGACATTGCGAGAAACCATACAGGCACACACATGCTGCAGGCAGCACTTCGCCGCGTACTTGGCGATCAGGTGAATCAGGCAGGCTCTCTCGTTCTTCCTGACCGTCTGCGCTTCGACTTCACATGGCCGGAACCGCTTTCTGAGAAGCAGCTCGCTGCCGTCGAACAGATCGTTAATGAGGAAATCCTCAAAGCGACACCTGTTGATATCCGTGAAATGCCGATCGAAGAAGCGAAGAAATCCGGTGCTATGGCGCTCTTTGGTGAAAAATATGGTGACGTTGTCCGTGTTGTCAGCATTCCCGGCTACAGCAAGGAGCTCTGTGGCGGCAGTCATGTAAAGAATGTCGGAGAGATCGGTTCCTTCCGTCTGCTTTCCGAAGGCGGCATCGGCTCAGGTATTCGACGTATCGAAGCTGTCACGGGGAAAGCCTCCTATGAAGACATGAAGAAGGATAGAGCACTTCTCCGCGAGGTAGCGGCTCTCTTGAAGGGCAAACCGGAACAGCTTGCAGAAAAGATCGAAAAGACGCTGGCGCAGATGAAAGATCTGGAGCGTGAACTCGACAGCCTGAAACAGCAGCAGGCCAAGAATGAACTGGGCGATCTGATGAAAGATGTGCAGGAAAAGAATGGCGTACCGTTCTTTGGCGCTATCGTTCATGCAGGTAATATGGATGAGCTCAGAAAAGCAGCTGACGTAGCGAAAGCTAAGCTCTCTGGCGGCTGCTTCCTGCTCGGTGCAGTTTGCGGTGACAAAGTGAACCTCGTCGGTATGGCTTCTCCGGAAGCCATCAAGGCAGGTGTCCATATGGGCAAAGTCATTTCCAAAGCTGCTAAAATCTGCTGTGGTGGTGGCGGCGGCAAGCCGGCTGTCGCACAGGCAGGCGGCAAGGATCCGTCCAAGATCAATGAATCTATCGCTGAAGGTGTGAAAGCTATCGCAGAAATGATCCAATAAAGGAATCAGGATTGAAGGAGCTCCTTTTGGTCTTATAGCCAAAGTGGATGTATCAGGCCCAGAAGGCTCACAGGATTCGATGAGAGGCACTACGCAAAAATAAGGAGGGTCTCGTAGAACTGCAAGAGCGAGGATACGGCATCCGTACACGGTTGGAGAACACGGCATCCCATCGAATCTTGAGAACCATTGAAACCTGCTGCACCCGTTTTCCCTTTCCCTTTTCTCGTGGACTGAACTGTCAAAGGAGGTATACCCATGTCAGTTTCTGATGAAACGATTTTATTCAATACGAATGTCGATGAAGGCGAGAATCGCCAGGCTGCCATGATCCTGCAGGAGGTGTACAGTGCTTTGAAAGAAGCCGGACACAATCCGACCGTGCAGCTGGTGGGATACCTGGTTTCCGGCGAACCGACCTATATCACCAGCCGTCATGATGCAAGACGTCTGATTTCCGGCATCGAAAGAGATGAACTGGTGGAAGAACTGGTCCGTTTCTATGTCAAGCACAAAGGACTTTGATATGCGGATCATGAGTCTTGATGTAGGATCCCAGACCATCGGCGTCGCGGTGAGTGATCTTTTCGGCTGGACGGCGCAGGGACTGGAAACCATCCGTCATACGACGAGGGAAAAAGATTTTGAACGGCTTCGTCAGCTGACGGATGAATACAAGGTCGAAGAATTCGTCCTTGGCATGCCGCTTAATATGAATGGTACGAAAGGCATGCGTGCTGAGCGGACAGAGGAATTCGCTGCTGAGCTTGCGGCTGCTTTCCCCGATATTCCTTATCACTTCTGGGATGAACGTCTGACGACGGTGATGGCGCAGAAACAGCTCATCGCCGCAGATGTCAGCCGCAAGAAGCGTAAAAAAGTCATCGATAAAATGGCCGCCGTGGTGATCTTGGAGGGCTATCTCCAGCACCTGGCTTTTAAAAACAGAGGATAAGCCCATGGCAGAGAAAAAAGAAGAAGCGATCATTATCACCATTACCGGTCCGGATGGTGATGAAAGAGATTATGCACAGGACGTGGTCATTCCTTTTCAGGGAAAAGAATTCGCTGTCCTGGTCTCCATTCCGACATCAGAAGATGATGAAGAAGAGCCGGATATCATTCTGGCACGTATCGATACCGATGAAAATGGAGAAGCTGAATACGTCCCTCCGACGGATGATGAATATGATGCAGTCGCAGATATCTATGATGCGATGTGAGAAACACTAGAAAAGAGCAGCTGATGTGTCAGCTGCTCTTTTTATTAAGATGTGCTAAGGAAACTTTGATGTCGCATTTTCTGAACCTTGAACCCTTCCCCGGCATGCGATATAATGGAATCAGGAAAGCCTATATTTTCATAATTCTCTCATTTAATAATAAGGAGGATTCAAATGGCAAAGGTATATACAAGAACGGGTGACAAGGGCAAGACCTCTCTCTACACAGGAGAACGCGTATCGAAAGGCTGTCAGCGTGTAGAAACCTATGGCACCATTGATGAAGTAGATTCTGTGCTGGGCGAGGCGCGTGCTTTTGCGACCCATGATAATGTCAAGGAAACGATCTATGCGCTGCAGAAAGAACTGTGGCTTTTGATGGCGGATGTAGCGAGCGTCGGCAAAGAAGCAAACATTACGCCGGATCATGTGACGAAGTTGGAACAGATCATCGATACCTATACGGATGAGCTGGCACCACTTGATCATTTTCTGGTGCCGGGGGATACCCAGAGCGCCAGCTTCCTTGATGTGGCGCGTACTGTTGTTCGCCGTGCAGAACGTGACATGTGGCGTCTTTCCGAAGTGGAAGAGGTGCATGAAGTGGATATCCGCTACCTGAATCGTCTGTCTGACCTTTGCTTCACTCTTGCCCGTTACGAAGCTGAAGTCAAATAAGAGATAAGTGACCGGAATGGTGGAACCGCCAAGCGACATTTTCTCGTTTGGCGGTTTTTGCATGTGGGTGGACTGGGGATTGGGGATCAGGATGGTTCTTCGCTTTCAGGCTTATCATTGAAACTATCCGGCTGTTAGTATACAATAAGACGAGTTTATTCATGGGGAGAGCGCCGGGGTGAAGTGCTCTCAGCAGAAATGCTGCGCCCATCGCAAAGACACTTTCCCGGGGGGAAGAGAGTACGTACGAGACGTCCGATCCCTGATCCAAAATTCCTAGTCATCAGTCACCTGCTGCCATTCGTTTTCAAAGGAGAAATATCATGGAACTTTTAGCACCAGCCGGATCTCCGGCGCATCTCATCGCTGCGCTCGATGCAGGAGCAGATGCTGTGTATCTTGGTGGGAAACGCTTCAGCGCGCGAAAATTTGCGGGCAATTTCTCTGATGAGGAGATGAAAGAGGCCGTCCGTATGGCGCATGGAAAAGGCGCCTCGGTGTATGTGACACTGAATACGTTAATCGGCGATATGGAGAATAAGGCTCTCGCAGAGTATCTTCAGTTTTTAGGGACGATCCCGATTGACGGACTACTGGTGCAGGATTTCGGTGTCGTTTCCATGGTGAGAAAGATCGCTCCGCACATTCCGCTCCATGCCAGCACACAGATGACGGTGTCAAATCTGGATGGTGTTCGTTTTCTGGGGGATCATGGATTCCAGCGTGTGGTGCTTTCGCGCGAGCTTTCTCTGGCGGAAATCAAGGAAATCACCGACCAAACGAATGTGGAGATCGAAGTTTTTGTTCATGGCGCACTCTGTGTGTGTTACTCGGGGCAGTGTCTCATGAGCAGTTTCATCGGCGGGCGCAGTGGAAACCGTGGTTCCTGCGCGCAGCCCTGCCGCATGCCCTATGAGCTGGTGGATGATGCGGGCCGTCCTCTCGCGCAGGAGAAGGGAAAGTACATCCTGAGCCTCAAGGATATGATGGGGCTTCCTAGGATCCCCGACCTCCTGACTGCCCATGTGTCCTCTCTCAAGGTGGAAGGGCGCATGAAGAGCGCAGAGTACGTCTATAATACCGTATCAGCGTATCGAAAAGCGATCGATGCAGCGAAGCAGCATCTTCTGATCGATACCGAACCGTTAAAGCTCGATCTGGAAGAGGAATTTAACCGCGGCTATACGACGGCATATCCGGATGATACCGCAGGGCCGTCTATGATCACGGAGTACGCGCCAGGAAATCACGGCGTCGAGGCAGGACGTGTGGAAAGCATCGGGCGCGTTGCCTTTGTCTTTAAATCAGAGGCAGATAGGCGTCTTGTGGATGTGACGGGTATTTCCTATGAGACAGAAGAAAGAACAATCGCCTTTATTCCTGTAGAACGGCTGTCTTCTCTGAAAAAGGGGAAATATCGCGCTCTGTTCGAAAAACGCCCTCTCGCGCATGCACATGTCTACTGGAATGTGAAAATACCGAAGAAGTCACTTGCAATGAAGGATCTGCAGGGAAAGATCCCACTCTATCTCTCCTTGACAGCGACTCCCGGGGAGGCACTGTCTTTGACCGCTGCCGATGATAAGGGGCATGCGGTGACGGTTATGTCCGATGTCCTCATGGAAAAAGCCAAAGCGCACGTGACGAGTGCGGAAGAGATAGAGAAGCAGATGAGCCGTCTTGGCAATACATGGTTCACACTTGCAGACATATCGGCATCCAATGAGGAATGCATGGTGCCGAAAAGCATTCTGAATCATCTGCGGCAGGAGGCGGTAGAGTCACTTTTAGCAAAGCGAAGAGAGGCACATGAGGCAGGCATCCCGCACCCACTCCCTGCCTCGATGACGCCTGCTTTTTCGAAAGTCCCTTCTGAGGAGGGTGCACATGTGACAGTTCGGACGACGCTTCTTTCTCATGTGAAAGAGGCGCTGGCAGCCGGTGTACGTCAGGTCATTTTTGGCGGCGAATCCTTCTCGCATAGGCCGATTCCATGGAAAGACTATGAGGAGGCGGTGCGTCTTTGTCACGAGGCAGAGGCAGAGATCCTCTTCCCCACACCGCGCGTGGTACGAGAAAAATATCAGGCCAGAGCGCAGGCGCAGCTGCGAAAGCTTTTGACGCTCCTTCCCGATGGCGTGGTGCTGGAATATGCCGGAGCCATCGAATGGGTGAAGGGGGAGGAAAGCCTCGCTGTCTGGGCGGGACCGTCCATGAATATTTTCAATAGAGAAGCTGAAAAAGAAATCGAAAGGCTTGGCTTTTCAGGCTGCTTCCTTTCACAGGAGCTGACGATCCCGCAGATCCGTCATATTGCGAAAGGATCGGATATACCGCTCGGGGCCTATGTGTATGGACGGACAGAGATGATGATTTCCGAATACTGCGCGATCAATGCGGTGATGGGAGATAAGGACAAAAAGCACTGCCCTATGTATTGCATGCGTGGGCGCTTCGCTCTGAAGGATGGGGAAGGACGCCGTTTCCCTATCCATACCGATGAATGGTGCCATATGCATATCGCCAACTGCCATGTCCTGGATATGCGTCCGTACTTTGATGAATTGAAAAAAGCAGGCCTTTCTGCGTTGACACTGGACGTTCGCGGGAATGAAGGCAGCATCCTCTCGCTTTGTAAGGATGCCTGTGATATACTGAGCGGCCGGAAAGAGGCCCCCGGAGCAGACAGGGGAGACGATGTCACCCGTGGTCACTTCTTTAGAGGAGTTTTATAAATGAAACAAGATGTACTGGAAACACTGGAGTTCGACAAGATCCGAGAAAAGCTCGCAGAGCTTGCCCCCTCGCAGCTTTCCAAAGCTATGGCACGGACGCTCATGCCGTCCGTAGAGCCGGAGATCATAGAGAAAAAGCTCACGGAAACAGAAGAAGCATCGATTCTTCTGGAGCGCGAGATCACGACCCCTTTGGGGGAGACGCATGACATCACCGAGACACTGGAAAAAGCTGGGAAAGACATGATCCTGATGGCGAAGGAATTCATTGATCTCGCCGCAACGCTCGAAACGTATAAGAAGATGCATCACTATTTCGAAGGCGAGCGTCATCTGGTCTATCCCGCGCTTGAAGAGCTTGCTTCGCTCATCATCCCGCAGGAACAGCTGATTGCAAGGATCCATCAGGTCTTCGATGAGCATGGCGAGGTCAGTGACCGCGCCTCCCCGCGTCTTTCCCGCATTCGCACGGAAAAGGAAATGATCAAGAATCGTATCCGCAAGACGATCCAGCAGATCATCCAGGATAAGGATCAGTCCTCCTATTTTCAGGACGCCATCGTGACGCAGAGAAATGGCCGCTATGTCGTACCGGTCAAGGAAGAATACCGGTATAAATTTGAAGGGATCGTGCATGACAGATCATCCACCGGGCAGACGCTTTTTATGGAGCCGATGGTTTCAGTGCGCCTGAATAACGACCTCGCGGAACTCACGGCTTCGGAAAAGCAGGAAGTACAGGAAATCCTCCGCGCACTTACCGAGCAGGTGAAGAAGACACGGGAAGTTACGAAGAACAACTGTCACCTTGCGACCGAGCTGGAGTTTATTTTTGCGCGTGCGAAATTGGCACTCTCTATGCAGGGAGTAAAAGCCATCCACTCCACTCATGCGCTCGACCTTCGCCGTGCTCGTCATCCGCTTATTCCTGCAGATAAGGTGGTGCCGATATCTTTGACGCTGGGAATGGATTTCCAGATCCTCATCATTACAGGATCGAATGCGGGCGGCAAAACCATCGCGATCAAAACAGCGGGGCTTCTATCACTCATGAATCAGTCCGGTCTCTTTATTCCGGCGGCTGAGGGCTCGATGCTTCCGATTTATAAAAATATCTATGCCATTATCGGTGACGAGCAGAGCATCCAGTACAATCTTTCGACCTTTTCTTCCTACATCACGCAGCTCACGGCTTTTCTTTCTCATGTGGGGACAGAAGATCTTGTGCTTCTCGATGAACTGGGTTCAGGCACAGACCCTGTCGAAGGAGCCGCGCTTGCACAGTCCGTTACGGAGTATCTGCAGATGCAGGGAGTACCCGCTATCATTACGTCCCATTTCAGTGAAATGAAAAAACTCGCTTATGAGACGCGCGGCATCGAAAATGCATTCGTAGAGTTTGACGAAGAGACACTGACGCCGACCTACCACCTTATCATCGGCGTTGCGGGGAACAGCAATGCCTTCAGCATTTGCAAGCGGCTTGGCATGCCGCCTCTTGTCCTTTCGCGTGCCAGCCAGCTGAAAGAAGGCTCTCCGCTTCACAATATGGAAGAAGTCATGGCACGGCTGAACCGCCAGACGCGTGAAGTCGCGCATGAAAAAGAAGAGGTGGAAGCCCAGCTGAAGAAGGCTGAGGAACTGCGGAACGAACTTAGGACAGAGACGGATGCTTTCTATAAAAAGAAAGACCAGATCTTGGAGAAAACTAGACAAGAAGCGGAGACTATCAAAAGAGATCTTAGAAATCAGTCGGAAGCCATCATCAAAGATCTCAAGAAAAAGGCCTCAGCGATGGCAAAGGATGATCTCCAGCAGCATGTTTCCAAAGTGCGTGGCGCGATCGATGCCATGGCGCTCCCCGGAAGAGAAAACCGAAGAAATCCGCTTCCCAAGGAGCAGATCAAAAAAGGCACCTATGTCTATATCGATACGCTGGACAGTGATGGCACCATCACCAAAGTGTCGGGGAATAAGATCACCATCGCCTGCGGTCTGATGCATGTCACCGTGACTCCGGAGCATTGCTTCGAGACGAAGAAACCGGTGAAGAAGGTCAGGAAGCCGGTCAGTCGTCCGTTCGCTGCCCGGGGTGCGGCGAGTGTTCGTACCGTTCATACCACGCTCAATGTCATCGGGAAAACAGTCGATGAGGCCGTTCCTGAAGTGGATCGTTTTCTGAATGAATGTTTCATGGCAGGCGTTTCGCCGGTGCAGATTATTCATGGCAAAGGGACCGGCGCACTGCGTCAGGGGATTCAGGAGTATCTTCGTACGCTGAATTTCGTAAAGGAATTCCATGAAGCTGACTATAGAAATGGGGGCGCGGGCGTGACAGAGGTCTTCTTCTGACGGTAGACTGTAAGACAAAGAGGATATGATTTTCTCTTCATGGACGCGTCAACAAACATAAAAAAGAAGGAAGCATATCCTTCATTTCTGATACGCAAAAAACGAGCCTCTCAGGCTCGTTTTTTGCGTTAAATTTTGCACTGAATAAAGGAACGTGATAAAATAGGTAAAATATTTTTGTCAGCACGGTTCAGCTTGGCAGACCGTGAGTGAAATGAGGAGGAGTATCGTGGGCGAGCTCAATTTACTGCAGAAGAAAATTATGAAAGACGGCGTCATCAAAGCGGGAAATGTACTCAAGGTCGACAGCTTTCTGAACCATCAGATCGATGTCCCTTTCATTAGTGAACTGGGGAAGGAGTTCAAGAAACTTTTTGGTGACCGCCAGGTGGATAAGATCCTGACCATCGAAGCGTCCGGTATCGGCATTGCCTGTCTCACTGCAGTATATTTCGGCGTTCCGGTCCTCTTCGCCAAAAAGTCCGCAGGCAGCAATATGGATAAGGATGTCTATGCGACCGAAGTGAAGTCCTTCACTCATAATAAAGTGAATCATGTCGTAGCCTCCAAGAAATATTTGAATGCCGGTGAACACATCCTCATCATGGATGATTTTCTGGCAAATGGTTGCGCAGTGCAGGGGCTGATCGACCTTGTCAAACAGGCCGGCGGTATCGTAGAAGGTGTCGGTATCTGTATCGAGAAAGGATTTCAGGGTGGCGGTGATGAGCTCCGTGCTTCCGGTATTGATGTGAAATCGTTGGCTATCATCGAAAAGATGGATGCAGAAACAGGCACTATTACTTTTAGATAATGCGCAAAGATGCAAAGCAGTGAATTTCTGTAGAGAGTCCAATAATTATTACAGTTAGGAGTGTATTGTGGAAAAAGATCCGATTTATGAACCCAATGGGAAAATCACAATCAGAAAAGCGGTTCCTTTCGGACTGCAGCATGTACTTGCCATGTTCGTGGCCAATATCGCGCCGATCCTCATCGTAGCCGGTGCTGTCAAAATGGATCCGGCGGAGTCGGCGGCACTCGTGCAGTCTGCGATGATCGTAGCTGGCATCGGCTCTCTTCTTCAGCTTTTCCCCATCTGGCGTTTTGGCAGCGGTCTGCCGATCATCATGGGGATCAGCTTCACCTTCGTTTCCGTGGCCTGCATCATCGGTACCAAGTATGGCTATGGTGCAGTCCTTGGTGCTGCGCTCATCGGCGGTATATTGGAAGGTATCCTTGGCCTTGGCGCCTCCTGGTGGAGGAAATTTATCCCGCCGATCGTGTCTGCGTCCGTCGTGACGGCCATCGGCTTCTCCCTGCTTCCCATCGGGGCCAATTCTTTTGGCGGCGGCTTTGGCAATCCAAATTTTGGCGCCCAGAATTACCTGATCGTCGGCACCATCACGCTTGTCGCCTGCCTTGCGTGGAATCTTAAAGCACACTCTTTCTATAAGCAGCTTTCCGTCCTCTTCGGGCTTGTCGTTGGCTATATCGCCGCGTACTGCTTCGGCATGGTCGATCTGTCTCGTCTGACGGAAGTTCCGCTTATTTCCCTTCCCGGGATCATGCCGATCTCGCTTGAATTCCATGGAGATGCCATTTTCTCCTTCTTCCTGATTTTCCTCGTCTCCGCAACAGAAACGCTGGGGGATACCAGTGCTCTTGCCATGATGGGGTATGGTCGCCAGGCGACGAGCCGTGAAGTTTCTGGCTCCATCGCGGTCGATGGCTTTGTAAGCTCACTGTCGTCCCTTTTCGGCTGCATGCCGATCACATCCTTCAGCCAGAATGTCGGTCTTGTCGCGATGACCAAGGTCGTAAACCGTAAGGCTATCGGATGCGGTGCGGCACTTATGATTCTGGCAGGCATTATCCCCGGCCTTGGCGTCATCCTGGCGTCCCTTCCGGATGCCGTTCTCGGCGGCTGCACGCTCATGATGTTCGGCTCTATCGTTGTTTCCGGTGTCCGTATGCTCGGAGAATGCGGTTACTCGCAGAGAAATATGAGCATCGCGGCCCTCTCTCTCAGCATTGGTCTCGGTTTCACACAGACCCCGCAGATTTTCCATATCTTTCCGGAACTCTTCCGCAGTGTTTTTGCGGAAAACTGTGTGGCTGTGGTCTTTGTTGTCGCTGTTATTCTGAACCTCGTCTTCCCTAAAGAAGAAAAGAAAAATCTGATTGTAGAATAATCGAATTTAGAAAAGCCGCCCGGTCATTGAGGCCAGGCGGCTTTTTGCGGGGGCGGGAGGCCCATTCGTACCTTCTCTGGTTCAGCTTTTTTTCAAACGCACCCTTCTGTTTTACAGGTATATTCTCATTTAAAATCAAACATAAAAAATGTTTAGATATACTATAGCAGGTTTCCTTGAAAATGTACCGATTCCCTTGAGAATATCAGTACAAAATGGTGCAAAAAACTTGACCAAAATCAGCTTGGGCGATATAGTTAAATACAGTGGATAAATATAAAATCGAATAGGTGATAAAATGTTTAATTTACCAGAAAAATATGTCATGATTGACGGCTTCAAGATTCCTGCAGACAAAGGCGAAGAGTACAAGCGTCTTCGCGACAGCATGGCGAAGGAAGCGGATAAGTTTTTCCATACCTTCTGTGAAGAAGTGAAGAAGCAGAAGCTGGTGGACATCCTTGGCGAAGGCATCGTCGGCTATTCTTCGACCGGTGAAATGCTGGCAAGAATTTCCCTCGATCCTTTTGAGCTGTCTGCGCTGAATGTAGCAAAACAGAGAAAGAAGCTGCATGAATATATGCTTGCGACCAATGGTTACGATGATGATGACTACCAGCAGCTCCTGAAGGAATTCAAGGAACGTCAGGCGGAAAGAAAAGCAGCCAAAGAGAAAAAAGCGTAATGCGTTTCAGGGCATCCATGCATTTGACCGGCATGGATATGTTTGACATGGGAAATGGCATTGTGATCTTGCGGAAAGACGCGGATCGACATGTCACTTCGGTCATGATGCGCTCTTACAAATGCCTGCCAGCTCTTAACCGCTAACATAATAACAATAGGAAGGAACATACTGCTATGATTCATTTGATTCTGGACAGTACCTCTGGCGTTGGTGCTGATTTTCTAGCCCTTCACCCGAATGTACACTGTATTTCCCTGACCATTGAAATGGGAGAGAATTACGTACCGGAAAGCGAGGCAACCATTAAGGCTGTCATCGACTATTCCGAAGCGACGAAGAAATCGGTACCTACGAGCCAGCCGAGTACCGGCGATTTTCTGAAGCTGTTCTCCGATATTCCTGCTGAAGACCCGATCATTGTGCTCTGCATTTGCTCCACCATCAGCGGCACGTACAACGGGGCGCTTTTGGCTGCCCGACAGTCGGGACGCAAGAATATCACAGTCATCAATACGAGAACGACGGCGATCGGCATGATCCATCTGCTGGAGGATGGTCTGGATATGATCGAGAAGGGGCTTTCCTATGAGGAAATCGCGAAAGCGCTCGAAGAAGCCTCGATGCAGACGGGACTCACCGTCGCGCTCGATACCATTGACTATCTGAAGCGCGGAGGACGCATCGGGAAGGCTGCCGGCCTCATTGGAAGCATTCTCAAAATCAAGCCGGTGATTTACCTGAATGAAAACAATGAAGTAGATGCTTTAGGGAAGGTGCGCACGACAAAAAAAGCAAATGCTCTCATGATCGATTATCTGAAAAAGCAGGAGCCGCTCAAGAGACTCGGCATCGTACACATCGAAAATGAAGCCGGAGCGAAGGTGCTCTATGACAAAGCGAAGGAAATGTATCCGGACATGGACATTACACTCACGACGGCGACCCCGGTTCTGACAGCCTATCTGGGACCTGGTCTTACTGGATTCATTTTTGAAAGAGCCAAATAAATGGGGGAGAGAATGATGTATACCGTTATTGATGGGAATTGTTTCAAAAATATGCTGGTAGGAGCGTATCAGCTTTTCCAGAAAAAGTATGAAATTATCAATCAGCTGAATGTTTTCCCCGTGCCGGATGGCGATACAGGGAATAACATGCTGAATACCTTGAAATCCATGTACAGCATGATTGCGGAAGTCAGCCCGGAAGAGCCGGTTGGCATCATCGCTGAGAAAGCTTCTGCTGGTGCTATCATGGGGGCACGCGGAAATTCTGGTGTCATCCTTTCGCAGATCATTCATGGCATCAGCCGTGGCCTGCATGGCAAGAAGACTGCCTCCTGCGGACAGATGAGCAAGGCTTTCCAGTACGGTATCCTGTATGCGTATCGTGCTGTCACCAAGCCGGTGGAGGGCACCATCCTTTCCGTAGCTCGCGGCATTGCGAAAGGGACACATGATGTATACCGCGTGGAAACGGATTTCAGCAAAATTTTGGAAGCATCTATCGATGCGGGAGAAGAAGCACTCGCTAAGACGCCGGAACAGCTGCAGATTTTAAAAGATGCGAATGTTGTTGATGCCGGTGGTCAGGGACTGATCTTCTTTTTGATGGGTTGTCTGAATGGTCTGACCGGAAAAGTCGAGGATATCGAAGTCGATGTGAAGCCGGTTATCAGCCGTCTGGAAGCAAAAGGAGAGTCTTTCTCCATTGAGTATCCCTACTGCACGGAATTCATCATCAGCCCATGTAAAGTAAGTGCTCGTGAGGTCCGCCAGAAGCTTTCTTCTTGGGGTGAATCTATGATCGTCGCTGCGGGCGATAATCTGGTGAAGGTCCACATCCACGCCCAGCGTCCGGGCCATGTCTTGGACATGGCGGCGGACTGGGGTACGCTCCATGACATCAAGTGTGATAACATGGTCGACCAATTTCATAAAAATAAAGAAAAGCAGCAGAAGATGGAAAAGAAACCGCTTGGTATCCTGACCGTGGTCTCTGGGGAAGGCTGGACAGAGCTTTTCGAAAAATCAGGCTGTGATGTTGTCTCCGGCGGTCAGTCCATGAATCCATCCGTGCAGGAACTCTCGGCAGGTATGGAAAATGGACAGTATGAGAAATATATCATCCTGCCAAATAACAAAAACATCATTCTTGCTGCGCAGCAGTTGAAGAAAATGCTTGGTGAAAAAGTCCATATCGTACCATCCACGAACCCGATGGAAGGGCTGGTAGCTGCTATGGTTTTTGATGGTAAGGCCACTATCGCGGAAAATCTTGATGCCATGGCCGACCGTCTTTCAGACATCAGGAGCGGTATGATCACGACCGCTGTACGTGACAGTATCGTCGGTGAATCCACCATTCACAAGGACGACTTCATGGGTCTTGTCAAAGGTTGTGAAGTCATCTCCGTACCGGAGCTCTCCGACTGCTTCATGCAGGTACTTGGTGAACTTATTGATGAAGATACCGAGATCGTCACCATTTACTACGGAAAAGACCTTTCGGAAGAAGACTGTCAGAAAGAGATCGAGAAGGCAGAAAAAGCCTACCCGGATGTCACCTTTGAAATGTACGAAGGAGACCAGCCGTTGTATCCGATGTTTATCGCAGCAGAATAAGGAACATGAAAAGCAGAGCGAGTGCTCTGCTTTTTTTATGGGAATGATGAGGTTCTTTACACAAACACCGAATACATCTGGCTCTGCGATTGAATCAGCGGTTCTTCAGGTTATCAGGATTTGAAGGGATAACGCACAGCAATCGGAAAGTGTGCATCGGCTGCTTATGTCGGCCCTCCAGTATCATAAGAGAATAAAATCTCTTGACATTAGTGGGAAATAAGAATATCCTATGAAAAGGTTAGTAAGTGATATTTACAGGGGAATCCGGTGAGACTCCGGAACTGTTCCGCAACTGTATAGGGAGTTTTCTCATGGCAGTTCCTTCGCACGGACATGGGAGAGCAGGGAACTAAGTCAGAGCGCCTGAAAGATGTAGTCCGATCGCAAGCCATCGAGAGAGTGGCCGCAGGATCTTGGGATGGAGAATCCATCCTGACTTCGTGCGGCTTTTTTAGGTGTTACAGCGATGAATTTCTCATTTTTAAGGAGGAATGAAAATGAAAAAGAAAATGGGTGCCTTTATTTTATGCTTCGCCCTTCTTGGTGCGGGATGCGTCTTTGCAGCGGAGGAGAAGACGAGCCCGGAGGTCGATCCGGCAGCGACACAGATGACAGAGGCATATCCATCTCCGGATGCCATCCTTCCGCCAGTGCCTGTACCGCCGGAGAAGGGGATCCAGGATGTAGCCGCTTTTCAAAAATATGCAGAAGAAGTGGATCTGTATGTGAAAGCCTGCCAGCACTACATTGACGGAGCGACAAATGATGCGAATGCCATCATAGAAGCCAGAAATAAAGCTGTAAAAAAGGCACAGGAAGCGGTAGATGTGTACAATCGCTTTTTTGATAAATAATAAACTGCTCCAGTCAGATACATAGAAAAGGATATACTCCGATGAAACAACTGATCAGCTACTATCGTATGCCGGGTGACCGGGAGGAGGAGATCTCGCGTCTTATCCATGCGGAAGGTCTGGATGGGGTGGAAAACCTCATATATGGCAGTCAGGCAGGGAGTCCGCCATTTTTGCAAATCACTGTGGGAACGCATCTCAGGTACTGGCCCTATTGGATGGATTTCTATGAAGGGAATAAGGATCGTCTGTTTGACATTTTTACAAATCAGGACAATATACGCCAAATGTATGGCGCAGAGGATAGAGAAGGCTGGATACAGGTCATCCGTGCGAATATCCGTGCAGCACTGGCTGAGAAGCCCCGCTATCTGGTCTGGCATGTGCAGGAGAGTACGCCTGAAGAGGCTTTTTCGTGGCACTTCCGCCATACCGATGAAGAAGTTCTGGCAGCGACGGCAGAGCTCTATCAGTCTTTCCGCGATCTGATCCCAGACGGGGTATTCATTCTCTTTGAAAATATCTTCTGGCCGGGGCTTTACCGACTTGAACCAGAGAAGGTGGAATACTTTTTCACAAAACTGGATGATCCCGCTCATACAGGCCTTATGTTTGACAGCGGACATTTCATGATCACGAATCCGGATCTGACAAGCGAAAAAGAGGCCGCACTCTATATCAGGGAAAGCATGAAGCAGCTGGGGGAAATGAGATCGCTCGTGAAAGGTATTCATCTCTCCTGCTCTCTTTCCGGAGCGTATATCCGCCAGTTCAGGAGAGAAATGCCGGTTCCACTGACGAATCAGGCCATGATGCGTCATATATGTTCTTTGGATCATCATGATCCATTTCAGACGAGAGCCGCCAGAGAGATCGTCGAGGCCATCGAGCCGGACTATGTGACGCATGAACTTTTCGGGAATACGTTCGCCGAAGCGGTGGAGAAAGCTCGAAAGCAGGCGTTACTGGTGACAGGGGCAAGGGAAACGCAAGTATATCACAGCGTTTGATTACACAAGCATTTTTAGGCAAAGCATAAAATCAAACAGCAATTTCCTCGGCATTCTGCTAAATCTGTGAGGCATAGAATTATTTTTCTTTGTCATTTTCCTGTAGTCCCCTTAAACTGGTAAAAATGCCAAAAATCGAAAATTTTCAAAATACCATATTGACATTTTTCGAATGACCCGCTATAATACATTCAGAAAGTTAAATATGCTTCGTGAGGGTTCGATACGAATCCTCTGCGAGAGAGTATTTCTTATAAGGAGGAATCCCAAATGTCTCTCAACGGTAAAAAAATTAGCGAATTCAAACTGAATGCATTCCAGCAGAACGATTTCATCGAAGTCACCGATAAGGATCTTCTCGGCAAGTGGAGCGTGCTCTTCTTCTATCCGGCGGACTTCACCTTTGTGTGCCCGACCGAGCTTGAAGACTTGCAGGGCAAGTATGCTGACTTCCAGAGAATCGGATGTGAAATTTATTCTGTTTCCTGCGATACCCACTTTGTTCACAAAGCATGGCATGAATCGTCTCAGGCAGTCGGCAAGGTCGAGTATCCGATGATCGGTGATCCGACTGGCAAACTGTCCAAGGAGCTTGATATCTACATCGAAGACTCTGGCCTCACAGAAAGAGGTACCTTCGTCATCAATCCGAAAGGTGAGGTCGTACTGTACGAGGTGAGCGCAGGCAACATCGGCCGCAATGCGGACGAGCTGCTTCGCAAGGTGGAAGCCGCTCAGTTCGTATATGAGCATGGCGATGAAGTCTGCCCGGCTAAATGGCAGCCAGGTGCAAAAACACTGAAACCGTCCTTTGATCTGGTCGGAAAGTTATAAAAAGGAGCGGCATCATGGAAAAACGATATGATGCCATTATAGTAGGCGGAGGACCGGCAGGGCTCTCCGCCGCTATTTATATGGCACGAGCACGTTTTCATGTCCTTGTCATCGAAAAAGAGAAGATGGGCGGACAGATCACGATCACATCAGAAGTGGTGAATTATCCCGGCGTTTATAAGACAGACGGTGAGGCGCTGACCCGCGAAATGGTGCGTCAGGCTGAAGCCTTCGGTGCAGAATTTTTGACGGCAGAAGTAAAGAGCCTGTCGCTTGCTGCAGATACAAAGGTGGTACATACCGATCGAGGAGATTTTGAGGCGATGGGTATCATCTATGCAGCCGGTGCGCATCCCCGTCTTGCCGGATTTTCCGGCGAAAAAGAATTCCGTGGGCATGGTGTCGCTTATTGTGCGACATGTGATGGGGAGTTCTTCACCGGAAAGGACATCTTTGTTGTTGGCGGTGGGTATGCAGCCGTGGAGGAAGCCCTTTTCCTCACTAAGTACGGGCGCAAAGTCCATGTCCTTGTTCGCGGAGATGACTTTTCGATCTCGTCTGCGGCTGTCGATGAACTGAAAGAGCATCCTGATGTTACGATTTCCTATCATACGGAGGTGGTGCGGATTGAGGGTGACAGCGCTGTCCGATGCCTCGTTCTTAAAGATCGGAAGAGCGGAGAAGAGCGTCTTGTAGAAGCCAAAGATGGTGACTATTTCGGTGTCTTTGTCTTCGTTGGATACGCGCCGGAGAGTGGACTTCTGAAAGGACAGATCGAGCTGGATCCTGCAGGCTACGTGGTGACAGATCGTGAGCAGCAGACGAATCTGCCCGGCGTATATGCAGCGGGCGATATCTGTGTGAAGCAGCTCCGTCAGGTCGTGACGGCTGTCAGTGATGGTGCGGTCGCCGCTACTTCGCTGGAACGGTATCTGGGGAATCTGTATCGACGTCTCGGCCTTCGTCGTACCTATGCGCGAAAGAAAGTCGTCAAAGAGGAAAAGACGGCTCCCAAAGCTGTGGCAGGAGCTTTTCTTGATGATGCGATGCGTGAAGCTTTATCTCCGGTCCTTGCTCGTTTTGAGAAGCCTCTCCTCCTTAGAGTATCGAGTGACGGCACTCTGCTTGCAGACGAAGCAGAAGGTCTGGTACGGGAACTTGCCAGCCTTTCAGATACACTTTCCTATGAAGTGGTGAGAGAGGGGAATCCGGATGTTACCATTTCTATCTGCAGCGCGGAAGGAAAGGATCTGGGACTCCGTTTTCATGGTGTTCCCGGCGGGCATGAATTTAATTCCTTTATTCTGGCACTCTACAATGCAGCAGGTCCCGGGCAGGATGTGGGAGGAATCCTGCAGCAGCGCATAGAAGGGATTTCTCGCGATATTCACATAGATATTGCGGTCTCTCTCTCTTGTACCATGTGTCCTGATCTCGTTGCCGCTGCCGAACGGATCGCTGCGGATAATGACCATGTCTCTGTCGATGTGTATGATCTCGCACACTATCCGGACATGCAGAAGAAATACAACATTATGAGCGTCCCCTGTCTGATCATGGATGGAAAGACGTATTTTGGGAAAAAGAGCCTTGAGGAGCTCCTGCAGATCATAAAATAAAAGAAGGAAACATTGCTTAAAGGGATGCGGCAAAATGCACAAGCATTTTGCCGCATCTTTTTTATGTTGTCCTTATAGCTGGTTAGAAGATATATTTAGAAAAAGAACGCGTCGTTTGAATTGCAGAATCGGACTGAATTTGAATTTCTTTAAAAGCATAAAAAACAAACAATGTCAAGTATTATCTATTATCAACTAACAACTGTTGGCTTGAATCACGGAAATCAACCCTCTTCACAAACGAAAATCTATTTGACGCTACCTCCGGCAGGCTCTATAATAGTAAGAACTGTTTTATCAAAAATGTCGACAGTAACGAAAAATTTGGAAGGTGAAACTATGCACGAAAAGTACGTACCTCAGCAGATCGAAAAGAAATGGCAGAAAATCTGGGAGGACACCAAAGCATTTGAAACTCATTCTGACCCGAGCAGAAAGAAATACTATGTACTGGAAATGTTCCCGTACCCGTCTGGCAATCTCCATATGGGGCATGTCAGAAACTACTCCATTGGTGACGTTGTCGCTCGTTTCAAGACGATGCAGGGATTCAATGTCATTCATCCGATGGGCTTTGATGCCTTCGGCATGCCGGCTGAAAATGCGGCTATCAAGCACGGCATTCCACCGGCGGAATGGACCTATTCCAACATCGACAACATGACCCGTCAGCAGAAAGAACTTGGTCTGTCCTATGACTGGGACAGAAAAGTCCTGACCTGCCGTGAAGACTACTACAAACACACACAGAAGCTTTTCGAGATCTTCTACAAGAGAGGCCTCGCTTATAAGAAGGAAGCAAAGGTCAACTGGTGCGAAAGCTGCCACACCGTCCTTGCAAATGAACAGGTCGAAGAAGGACGCTGCTGGCGTTGCAAGAATGAAGTCGTCAAGAAAGACCTCTCTCAGTGGTTCTTGAAGATCACCGACTATGCAGACCGTCTCCTTGCGGATCTCGACCATATGCCCGGTTGGCCGGAACGCGTCAAGACCATGCAGAGAAACTGGATTGGTCGATCCACCGGTACCCAGTTCTCCTTCAAGGTCGAAGGCATGGATGATCAGATTCCGGTTTATACCACCCGTGTCGATACCGTCTACGGCGTCACCTACATGGTCCTTGCTCCGGAACACCCGCTCGTCGAAAAACTCATCGCGAATAACCCGGAAAAAGCAAAACTCGAAGCATTCATCGAAAAGATGAGAAATGAAAACGACATCGTCCGAACCGCGGAAGATGCACCGAAGCTCGGCATGTTTACCGGCAGTTATGCGATCCATCCGCTGACCGGCGAACGCGTGCCGATCTGGATTGCGAACTACGTCCTCTACGAATACGGCACCGGTGCCGTTATGGCTGTACCGACCCACGACCAGCGCGACTGGGATTTCGCTAAGAAATACAGCCTCCCAATGAAACTCGTCGTCCAGAATAAGGCCGGCTCCCTTTCTCTTGCCGAGATGGATAAAGCCTATGACGCTGACGGCGTCCTTGTGAACTCTGCGGAATTTGATGGTCTGAAATCCGGAGAAGCCCGTGAAGCCATCACCAAGAAATTCGAAGATATGGGCATCGGCGAAGGCAAAGTGAATTATCGTCTGCGTGACTGGCTGATTTCCCGCCAGCGCTACTGGGGCTGCCCGATCCCGATCATTCATTGTCCGCATTGCGGCAATGTCCTTGTCCCGGAAAAAGATCTCCCGGTCAAACTGCCGGAAGACGTCAACTTTGTCGCAGGTGCGACCTCTCCGCTCGAAACCAGTGAAGCCTTCCTTCACTGCAAATGTCCACAGTGCGGCGCGGATGCTACGAGAGAAACCGACACGATGGATACTTTCATCGATTCTTCCTGGTACTTCCTGCGTTACTGCGATCCGCACAATACCGAAGAACCATTCGCAAAGGATAAGGCAAACTACTGGATGCCCGTCGACCAGTACATCGGCGGCATCGAACACGCCATCCTTCACCTGCTGTATTCCCGCTTCTTCATGAAAGTCCTTCAGGATGAAGGCATGGTCGACTATCCGGAACCATTCACGAACCTGCTCTGTCAGGGCATGGTCCTGAAAGATGGCGGCAAGATGAGTAAATCCGTCGGCAACGTCGTTTCCCCGGAAGAAATCGTCGGGAAATACGGCGCTGACACGGCCCGCCTCTTCATCCTCTTTGCTGCTCCGCCGGAAAAAGACCTCGAATGGTCCGATCAGGGCGTTGAAGGCTCTTACCGTTTCCTGAAACGCGTCTGGAACATCGTTGGCAAGTACGAAGACATTCAGACTGAAGAAAAAGGCAAACTCTCCTCTGAGGAATTCGCTCTCAGAAGAAAACTGCACCAGACCATCAAGAAAGTCACCGAAGATCTGGATGGGAAATTTGCTTTCAATACTGCGATCTCTGCCATCATGGAACTCGTAAACGATATGTACCGCTTCATCGAAGCCCATGATACCATCGAAGCGAGCCTTTCCGGCGAGCTCGTCAGAAACCTCCTCATCCTCCTCGCGCCATTCGTTCCGCATATGACTGAAGAACTCTGGCAGAGTGCAGGGCAGAAGGAAGAAAGCATCCACCTGGCTGCCTGGCCGGCTTGCGATGAGTCTGCTCTCGTCGTCAACGAAGTCGAACTCGCTGTCCAGGTCAATGGTAAGGTCCGCGCGACAATCTCCGTCCCGATCGCTATGGCGCGCGAAGAAATCGGCGAAAAAGCCCAGACTCTTCCGGAGATCCAGAAATTCACCGAAGGCAAGACCATCGTGAAAGTCATCGTCGTACCAAAGAGAATCGTCAATATCGTCGTCAAATAGCTGATATGCGGAAAATCCCTGCTATTATCGGGAATTCTTTTCACACCGTCAGAAATTCGTCAAAAACTTCAAGAGGAGCACCCGTGTGGGTACTCCTCTTTTTGCTAGCTAAATATTCGGTTGATATCTTCTGCTGCTTTCGCCCTTATCTCATCCGTGTAGTGGATATACACTCTCTCGACCGTCGCGACGGTATCTCCGAGGAGACTTGCGACCGTCTTGATATCCATGCCCGAGGATAGGAGCCGCGTCGCATATGTGTGGCGGAAGTCGTGCATGGTGTGATCGGGAAGGATTCGCCGCAATACATAGTTCAGATAATTGCTTCTCTGGTAGCGCGTCAAGCGGCCATGGCAGTACAAGACACGCAGATTACGGTATTCCATGAGAGTGCGGTGAAAGGTGGGGGGAGGGGGACCGTCCGGCGGGAGTTACTCGTTTTCATTCGTTTTACGACGAGCTCGTTCTCTCCGATGTAGGCAATCTGTTTGGTTAGCTGTGAACGGAAAGATTTGGATTGCAACCGCAGGTCAATGAAAAGCAGTCGAATCAATACAAAAAAATAGGAGCAATTCCACGCTGAAATGCTCACCGACAAAGCGGCAGCGTCTGACAGTCACCAGAATGCTCCTATTCCACTACAGAGTTTACAGAAAAAAATAGGCATTGTCAAGAAAAGCGTCTATCACCAAATGGCCGGTGAATATGCCCATAATATTCCATTAGGCAAGTCGATAAAGAAGAACATGGCCGAGCGGCAGCTGAACGCAGATGAGAAATCTTTCGCGGACAGCGTAGATCGTTTCATGGTAGAAAAGATTTCGACAGATACTATCCAAGTTATGAGGATACCGCTTGTGATGAGGCTTGTGGGGGTCGAAGTTCTGCCGGTTGAAATTTCCGTATCTGACTTTCCGTATCGTCATTTTGAATTGCTTGGACTTTCTATATACTTATGTTATAATGCGGTTATAGTTTCAAAGGAGGCGGTCATGATGAAAAAGAAATCTATTCTTGCTATCGGGCTCACCGCTGCCCTGCTTTTCGGCCTTATCGGAGAAGCAGAGGCATTCGGTTGGGGAGACATCGCGAGCAAAGCAGCGGATAAAGCCATCGGAAGCGTTCTTGGTTCTTCTGCCAAAAAGAAACCGGTGAAACAGTCCCGGCCAAAGAGCGAGAAACAGAAGAAAAGCGAACGCGAAGCGGAAAAGTATGGCGTGAAACGGATAGAAAGTCCGGATGGCACAAATCCCACTGCCTTTGCAGGCACGCTCGATCCATGGCCGCCGGATGAACTCTCCGCACGCCCGGACTGGTTCGACAACCGCACGCAGCCTTGGATAATGACGAATGCACGCCTCGTCGCAGAGTATGAAAGTATGATCCAATGGCGTGCCTACGCGAAACAAAATGGCCTTGGTACCATCGAGCCGGACGAAATCCGCTACACCGAGCTGATGGACGAAATTCATGTCCGTGTGAGAGCGATCGAAAGGTACTGTGATGCGGCAGAATATGGAGATTATCAGTCGATGCAGTCCAGAGCCTCCATGAGAGACTACCAGCGTGCAGTCGCCAGCAACATCGATCCGCTCAGTGGCTATGATTTGGATCTCAGCATCCCCGCAAATACACTCCCCGGCTATCATCCCGAGCGAAATTAAGGAAACACGGACTCAATCGTAGAATGTTTAGATTTTTTATTTTATGAAAAGAAAACCGTGTAAAATTTGGAATTTCTACGATGATATTTCTCGGAGAGGGAAATCTTCCCGGGAGCCCAAAGCTCCCTCCGCACTCCTTCGTGCACAGACCTATAGGAAAGGAGCGCAGAGAGGGCAGACGGCGGATCCGATTTCCCTTCTCTCGCTCGAAAGCGTGCTAGCCGCCGGAGAGCGTAAGAAATACAAATCACAGAAAGACGCAGCAGGTCAAAAGATCTCATGCAGGATTCGCCTCCACGACTAACCCTAGAGCGAAGTTTAGCCGTACTTATACGACATGAACCGTGAAATGCGCTGGTGCCAGATTGCAGGGAATGCCTCCATGGATACTTATAAAACTCTGCTGCGCCTTTGTGATGGAGGTGACCCTTTTTCGAAAAAAGGGTCACTTTTTTCGCGTATTGTCGATGACAGGGATACGATGATGCCACACAGAGCCTTGATGCCCATCCTCGTCCATTTTACATGTGCGACTTTTTCTTGCTTTTTCTTTCATTTATTGCATAGCAAACCTGTAGAGTGCAATAGAACAACATTCAGAGGGGCATCTGCCAAAGAAATCGGAAAAGCCGCGAAAGAATTGTATAGAGTCCTATTCCCTGTCTCAAGAGCAGGCGGCAAGCGGGACGTGCCTGCTGTTATTAGAAACAGGGATGGGGAATACATTAGAATGCCGGTCAGCGCTGCCAAAGAATTAGTGAGGCATTCGGCTGAAAATAGCACACTGCAGCTCATACCGAATCTAAAAGAGCTAATCGCTAAGTCTGTATTCCTGTATGAAGATGCAAAAGATCCAGACAGAGTCAAAAAGCTAAATCAGAGCACTGTTTCATACAGATACTATGGGATGAAAATTAAGCTCGATGGAAAAGAATGCTTTGCAAGAATCGTAGTAAGAGAAGAGGCCAATGGGAGAAAGTATTTCTATGATGGAGACATTACGGAAATAAAAAAGAACCCTGCTAAAATCGGGTAAAATGGAGAAGTTCTGCCGAGTGTTGTAAACGACTTCGAAGAGAGCAGCACTTATCACCAAATGGCTGGAGAATATGCCCATAAAGTCCTATCGGGCAAGTCGACAAAGAAGGATATGGCCGAGCGGCAGCTGGACGCAGATGAGAAATCTTTCGCGGACAGCGTAGATCGTTTCATTGCCGGTAAAGAAAAGTCGTCCATGGTTCGCGTGATGACAACGCCTCTCGTGCTGGAACTAACCGGAGCTGAAGTCCTTCCTGTGGAAATCGCCAAGACAGATCTTGAGAAAATCCTGAACGGAAAGCATGCAGGAGACATGACACCGGAGATCATGAAGCAGCTGCCGCGGGCGCTTACAAATCCAATCATGATCTTTAACAGGACTGAACGGAGAGGAGCGCCGCGTAGTGGTGGTAGACCTCAAAGATAGCAATGGGGCAACCATCGTCGTCCCGTTTGAGCTAAAAGTGACTACGAGAAAAAATTACGAAATCAACCGAATTGCAAGCGCATATGGGAAGACGAAAAAGAAGTCGAAGAACCCATCATATGAGTGTTTTAACAGTTAATTAGATGAAGGAAATTTGCTTTATGTCAATAGAAAAAAGGCTACTGACCGGATTTCTTCAGAGCAGCCCCATTGGCTCATTCCCGAAGAAAAAGTCGATAACCTTTTATCTGCTCCTAATGTAGCAAATGAGGAGTATCTTGTCAAGCTGAAAAGCGGAAATCCGTAAGTGTCAAGTTTTCTTCAATAATTCATTTGACTGTCGATAATTACTATCTCCGTGGCTTCGGTTTAATCAGTA
>CAVBQN010000001.1:0-132282 GCA_963597545.1 Fusicatenibacter saccharivorans | reverse complement strand
TTTATACGGACGGAGATACTTCTCCGAAGTATTCCTGGGCGGCTAAGGATTTTGGCAAAAGCAGCATGTCTCAGTACAATTTCATGGCTATGCTCCAACCGGATACCGTTTATGGGGATGAAGCGACATTGACTGCGGTGAAGTCAGAAGGATTAACAACTCCGTCAATTTCTGTAACAGCAACTAAAAATTCAGATGCAGAATATATTACCGATGAAGATAGCATTGATAACACCGCTAAAATTACAGGAAGCAGTGAAGATACTACATATAAAAAAGATGGTGTAACCAGTGATTATAAGACATATTCATTCGATGATGACTATGTTATTTCTGTAGATAAAAGTAAATATTTAACCGGCGATTTGACAACCAATGTACTGGCTGCGGTAGATGCTCACTCTGGCAATGATGTGACCATCGATGCAGGCAGCAACACCCTCCAGCTTCAGTCTTCTCATACGATCGGCAGTCCTTCCGGCATCTATGCGGGAAACAAGAAAAATGTGACTGTCACGGCGGGTAAGCTGAACATCATCACATCTGGCATGACCGGTGGCAATTCTCTTACGAATGGCATCTGGCTTGATGCGCCTGCCAGTGGATCCAGCAGCATTACGATCCATGCACCGACGACGAACATTGCTATGTCCGGAGGCTATGGCGGCAATGGTATCGCTATCCAGAAGACAGATCGCTGGGGAGAAGCCAGTGATGCGGCTGCCGGGACGAATAAAATCACACTGGATGGGAATCTGAATATCAAAGGCGCAGACAGTGCGACCTGGGGTATCGGCTTAAATCCAGAAAATGTATATTCCCGTTTCAATAATGCGGGAATCCTGACCAGTGTCAAGAATAGTGAGGTCGAGGTCAAAGGCCTGGCGAACATGGATGTCTATGGCAATGGCATCACGGTCAATGCAGCAGGAAGCAAAGTATCTATCGGTGGCGGCACGATCCATGTACCATCTGGCAGAAACTACGGGTACTATACTTTGGGAGCTTACCAGGGCACCATTAACGTGAATACTGGCACAGCAGGCACCGCCCCCGGCACACAGAAGGTACAGCTGAATGGGGATGTCTTTGCCCGCTCTGGAGCCCATGTCAATATGGCTCTGACGACATCCGACTCCTATCTCCATGGTATCGTGGACAATGGCGGCACGGTCAATATGTGGCTGCAGAATGGCGCAACATGGACCAACGAAGCCCGGAATACTCGCTATGCAGAAGATAATGAAGATGTGGGCTCCAATGGGGCTAGCCACATCACTCAATTCGTAGGCGGCAGCACGGCAGCAAATGCGGGTATCATCAACCAGAAGTCGGATCAAGCGATCACCATCGATAACTATAGTGGCCATGCTACGGTGAACTATGGTACTATGACGAAAAATGGAGCGGGCGTCACCATCAGTGCGGCGGCTCCGCAGTCGGCAATGACCGTCAGCGGGGATCGAGCGGGGCTTTCTGACAGAGAAGCGATGGAAACTTTGGCTAAGAAGCTGACGTATACAGGGTATGCCGAAGGGGAACGGAATCTGACAGGCACGGTGAAGGTCAATGAAGGGCTGACGACGCGGTCCGTGGCTCGTACAGGTACGATTTCCTTCGATGCATCCACCGGGGCTGGTTCTCTGGGACAGGGGAGAGCTTTGGCAAAAGCCATGGCTCGGCCTAGAGCCATGTTTGCGATGCCGGCCATGACGGTAGAAAATCATGCAGATGGCAGTACTACGTATACCAGTGAAGATGGGACACGAACGACGGTAGGCTCGACGGAAACCAGCATGATGAAGAGTGTCAAGTCTGCCATGACGACTTCGATGCTGGCATGGAGAAGCGGCATGACGGATATGATGCAGCGTATGGGAGATATTCGCATGGGTGCATCCGATGGTATCTGGGCGAGAACGTATGGAGGGAAAGCGAAGTACGACAAAGACCATGCGTACACCAGCAACAGCTTCTGGGGCGCGCAGGTCGGCGCTGATCATGCGCTGGCTTCCGGCTGGCACATCGGGGCGGCTTTTGACTACAACGATGGTGACGCATCCTACCGCTATGGCGGCAGCGGAGATCCAAAGCAGTATCTGGGAAGTCTTTATGGCACGAAAACCTTTGAGGACGGGCAGTATCTGGATATCGTAGGGAAATTTGGCCATACGGAAAATGACTACTCCGTCTACAATGCCGATGGAAAGAAACTGGATGGGAAGTATAGTGCCAATGGATATGGCCTTTCCTTAGAATATGGAAAACGCTTTGGAAGCAGCCATGGTTATGTGGAACCGCAGATCCAGCTGTCTTATTCCAAGCTGGGAAGCGATGATTACACAGGAAGCAGCAATTTTGCGGGCAACGAAAAAATGTTCATTCATCAGGATGGCATGGATAGCTTCATAGGACGGCTGGGCATTGCAGCTGGTAAGACAACTGACCGGAGTTCCTATTACCTGAAGGCAAGTGTCCTCCATGAATTTGATGGGGATACTTCCGCGACTTATACCAGCGAAAGCAACGGCACTCCAATCACCATTAAACAGGACTTCGGTGATACCTGGGCTGAACTCGCGCTCGGCGGTACGTGGAAGCTCGGCGGCTCCTCCCTCTTCTATGCAGATATCACCCGCAGCTTTGGCGGCGACTATGAAATGCAGTGGAAACTGAATGCAGGCATCCGCTATGCATTCTAAGGCTTGTTGGATACTAGCCCCTGTGTTTTCAGTATTTCTTCTGTGTCCGCTCTTTGGGGTGGATGCAGAAGAATCCCCTACGGGGGATACTCCCCAACCCATCTATGAGATGAATGCCAAAAAACAGCTCACGCCGGAAGAGGAATATGCTATGCAGTGGGGGGATGTCTTTGTCAGTGATCTGGCAGAGTATAGTCTGAATGTGAAAACAGGGCATTTAAATCCGGATGATCCCAATGAGTTAGTCATGAACGTTCGTGCTATTTATAAAGATAGAAACGTACTGGAACGATTGAAGAAGCAATATGCAGACAAGCTGCAAGGGGAGAGTCTGCCTATCTGTAATGAGATGGAATTGCATTTTCATATGCACGAGGAGGAATACGCCATCACGCAGGTGAAGATTTATGACCAGAAACATCAGCTGATCAGTGAAGCGAAACGGGAACCAATATATAAAAAAATTCCATCTAATTCTTTTGTTCAGGCTATGTACCGCATCGGGGAGCGGTTTGTGGAGTACCAGAAAAGTGTGGGAAAGAAAAGCGAACAGCAGGCAGCCCATCGTTAATCTGCCTTTCCTCTAAGCGTTTTCCCGAAGGCTTGTCTAGGAGGTGGCCTATGTTTCAGACAACGATAGCATATTTCATGAGAGGCGGACCGTGTATGTGGCCTTTGCTCCTTTGCTCTATGGCTGTGGTCTTTATCGCGGTAGAGCGGATTCTCTATTATCGGAAGGTGATTTCTCCAGAGGCCTTTGTCTTACAGTTTTGTCATCTGATGAATGCGGGGAAAAGGAAGGAAGCCCGCGATATGGCGGGCGTTGTGAGCGGGGATGCGGCTTCTCTGGCCTGCCGGGTCATTGATGATGCGGGTCTTTATGGAGAAGCAGTGGAATCGGTCACCTATGAATTGGCGGATCGCGCTGTCGAGCGTCTGGAAAGTCATCTGGACTATCTCAGCGTGATCATAGGTCTTTCGCCGATGCTGGGGCTTTTGGGGACGATCACGGGGATGATGGGGACTTTCGCCTCGATGGCGGGCCAGATGACGAATACGGCGGGTGTCACTTCGGGGCTGGCTGAAGCGCTGATTACCACCATTTTCGGGCTGATCATTGCGATAGCAGGGACTTGTGTCCATGCGTATCTGTCTCATCGCTGCAGGAATGCTTCGCTGAATCTGGATACCATCGCGGACGTACTGGTTGCCCGACTTAAAGAAGGCGGGGGATCATGATGAGACGGAGAAGAAGAAGTCTTTCCATGGCGCCGGGATTGATGCTGAGCCCGATGATCGATCTCATTTTCCTGCTGCTCGTTTTCTTTGTCGTCAGTACCATGTATATGTCAAATATACAAACGATCCCTGTCGTCCTTCCCAAGGCGGAACATAGTGAACATGTAAAGAAGAGTGGATGGACTGTCACTGTCAAAGCGGATGGGACGCTGTATCTGGCGGATGAAAGGATCACAGAGCCGCTTCTGCTGGAGCGGATGCGGCAGGCGGCAGCGAATGATCCGGATTTTGCTGTCATGCTCCGCGGAGAGAAAGCGGCATCTTATGATACCATCATGCATCTGCTGGATGCATGCAAGGGTGCTGGCGTGACCCGCTTTTCTTTAGCTACTGATCGATAGAAGATGGTCATTTCTGTTTTCTGACGGCAGTTGTGTGAAAACAAGGCGGTAAAAAGGAAGGGAGGGGCGTGCGTTGGAGCAGCAAACGAAGCGG
This sequence comes from Fusicatenibacter saccharivorans, assembly GCA_963597545.1. Classification (GTDB taxonomy): domain Bacteria; phylum Bacillota; class Negativicutes; order Veillonellales; family Dialisteraceae; genus Dialister; species Dialister saccharivorans_A. The sequence continues at coordinate 127,846 of CAVBQN010000001.1, read as the reverse complement.
TATGGCATCAGTCTGGCTGTCACTGTTCTGTGTCATGCGGGGGCGGCTCTATGGCTGGGGATGGCTGGATTTCTATTTCTGAAACCGCCTGTTTCTCAAGAGCCGATAGAAATCGTCCTGAATACGGGGGGAGGGCAGGCTGGCGGTGGACAAAAGGCGCTTCCTTCCCCGGTAGAAGAAACGACGGAGATGGATCATCCATCTCTATCGACACAAGAGGAAGAACCCACGGCAGAGGATGTGACAGAAGATTTCCCTATCATGGAAAAGCAGGAGGATCCTGTAGTAGAGGATGTCTTTCAGCGTGCGACCTTGCCTGACACGAATGCTTCTTCCTTGCCATCGGGCACTGAAATGGCTGCTTCTCTATCTGGAGCTGGAAGTGGATCGGGAAGCGGGGAAGGCGATGCGACGGGGCAGGGAGCTGACGAAGGGGAAGGCAGCGGACAGGGGCGGGGTGATGGAGAAGGCTCTGGATCACAGGGCGGCGTCCCTGTCACGCCTCCGTCGGTTGTATCTTATGTGGAGCCGGATTATCCCGGACGAGCCATGCTGGATGGTACGTCTGGGGTCGTGCAGGTGCGGATCACCGTCAATGCTTCCGGCGGAGTCGATGCGGTCTCTGTATCTGGTAGTTCCGGCAGTGCGGTTTTGGACCGGGCGGCGGTCGAGGCGGTCTATCGCTGGACTTTTTCGCCTGCTTTGGATACGCATGGCCAGCCCATGGCTTGTACGATCTATCTGCCGGTGAATTTTAAGATACGATGATCTATGTTTCCTAAAAGCTGGCGTGTCATGTCCCACATGCGCGCCGGCTTTTTCATTGCAGGGATACATCATCTTTGCTACAATCGTAGTTGGTTTATTAGGGAAACACTGATGCAATCGTTGTCAGATTTTACTCTTGAATTTTTATGCATAGCAAGGAATAACCTGACGAGAATAGCGAGCTATTTAATGAAGGCTATGACGAAGCTATGTATAAAAATTCTTATGGAAGCTGACTCTGCGATTGAATCAGCGTTTCCCTAAATATGGATAGGTCAGACATAAAGGAGCTAATATGGCAATTCTAGAGCAGGCGTCCGTTCTGACGGATGCGATCCGTCCTGTCCCGGCAAAGGAGCTGGAACAGCGGTTGGAAAAATTTCGGAAACTCATGGATGTGCGTCATCCGGACTGGGAGATGGCAGTCATCAGTCACAAGGTAGCGATGTACTATTTCACGGGGACGATGCAGGAAGGAGCGCTCATCATCACTCCGGCGGATGCGGTCCTCTGGGTGCGGAGAAATTTCGTGCGTGCTTCAAATGAGTCTCACTTCAGTGATATCCGCCCGATGCGAAGCTTCCGCGAGGCGGCGGCTTTTTATTCACATGTCCCTCAGGGGATCTATGTGGAAACGAAGAAGACCACGCTGGACTGGATGAAGCTCTTCCATAAGCATTTTCCTTTCAGGGCGGCGCTGCCGCTGGATGATGTCATGCAGGATCTGCGCCTTCGGAAAAGTGCCTATGAAATCACGCAGATGGAGCGCTCGGGAAGTATCCATGAAACGGTCTTGGATGTCGTCGCACCGAAGCTCCTCCATGCGGGCATCAGTGAGGCGGAGCTTGCCATCGAGATCTACAAGGAAATGGTGATCCGCGGTTCTCATGGTACGGCTCGCTTCAATCAGTCTCTGGGGGAAGAGGTTGTCGGGCTGGCGTCCTTCGGCAAGAGTGGTCTTGTCCGCACGGGGTTTGACGGCCCGGGAGGTACGGATGGGACCTGCATCGCGGTGCAGTCCATCGGGAATGCTTTCCGCCGCTTGAAAGAGGGACGACTCGTCTATCTCGATATTCCCTGCGGCTTTGATGGCTATCATACAGATAAGACGGTGGTCTACTACTTCGGGGAACTCGCGAAGAATCCGGAGGCGGACGCCATTCTCAAAGCGCAGGAGGAGTGTCTTCGTCTGGAGGAGGAGGTCGTCTCTTTGATGAAGCCGGGGGAATCGATCGAGAATCTGTATCTAAAACCGATGGAAAAGTTTCAAAATATATATGGGGATGACTTCATGAACGGGGGCAAATTCCTCGGACACAGCATCGGGCTCGTGATGGATGAAGCACCTGCTCTGGCAAAGGGCTTCAAGGAGGTGCTCGAGCCCGGTATGACGTTTGCGGTCGAACCGAAAATCGCGCTCCCGGGGCTCGGCATGGTCGGGACAGAAAACACCTATGTCATCACAGAAAAGGGAGCACGATCTCTCACGGGGCGGTCGTATCCTTTGAGAGAAATCCACGGCTGAGCCGGGATCCTTTTGAATTTCCCATAAAAAATGCCATGCGGATCCGTCGGGATCTGCATGGCATTTTTATTGAAAGCCGAATTCTCTTAGTCATCCTCGTCCAGCCACTCGACCTTGCCTGTTTCTATATCGTATACAGCGCAGGCGACCTGCTCCTCTCGGAGCAGAGGATCCTTTTCCGCGGAAAAGGCAGCGCGGATCTCCTTGCCGGCGCAGAGGACATTCCGGTGGCAGGCCGCACGAGGGTCTTTTTCCTCACCGATGGCTTCCCGGATGGTATCTACGATGTAGCGGATGTGTCCGTCGGCTTCGCCATGGAGCGCGGCCTGCACGGCGCCGCAGCCGGTATGGCCAAGGATGACGACGAGGGGCGTCTTCAAATGGGATACGGCATACTCGATGGAGCCGAGCTGGTGGGCGTCGATCACATTTCCAGCGATGCGGATGGTGAAAAGCTCACCAAGACCACAGGAGAAGATGACTTCGGGGATGACGCGCGAGTCCGCACAGGTGATGACCACAGCGCGGGGAGACTGCCCAGCAGTCAGGGCGAGACGTTTCTCCGGGGAGATGTCTCCGGCAAAAGCACCGCTCTTTACATACGCGGCGTTTCCTTCTTTGAGTGTTTGCAAAACAATTTCTGATGTATGCACAGCTGCCTCCTTGTCCTTTACTACATGCTTATATACTACACCTTTTTATCCGGCATGCAAAGGAAGCGGCAGATGCAGCCGTGCGAAAAAGGGCATAAAAAAACATCCGGAAAAGGCTTCCCACCTATACCCGATGCAGGCGGAGCTCGGAATCGGTGACGGTCGTCCATGGGCACCGAAGTGCGGGAGAACCTGTGCTATCGTCGGAACCCGGCCTCGCAGAGGACAGGGAAGTGGAAAAGCCATGCTTCCGGATATTCATTTTTTTGCTTGTCAGCCTAAAATGGGCATCGGCAGCAGGCTGTACGCTTCCGCTGACCCATCCGATGACGCACGGTGCATATGGCAGATCTGCCCCTTCCGGTGCGGCCCTCCCTGTGATCTCGTAGCGCTTAGAGAATTCTGGAAATCGGAGAAACCGTCCATCTGGGGAACATGTTCAAATATGTCCATGCTTCATGACTATATGGTACTACGTTCTAGAGAAAAATGCAAGTGGGGAAAGAAGTGTGACGCAAGATGTAGTTTGTTTTATGGTTTGCAACAATATCAAATATACCATTCTTACAGTAAATACAGAGGTTTAGATGATGTATACTGTTTGGCTGTTGGTGACTGGCGTCTTAAAGCAACCAGAGATTAGGAGCCTCAAGTGACTAGTGACTTCATAATGCTTTCGGGCATCGCCCCATATATACTCGCGGCGAAGCCGCCACCTTCATTCCTAATTTCTAATTTAAGCAGAGCTTTCATCTGCCATCAGAGAGGGCGCGCTTTGCGTGATTTTTCATGCACAGCGCACTTTTTTTATGCATCTTTCTTCGGATATGTTAAAATAAGATGGCAGAGGGAAAAACATTTCCATTTTGCATACAGGAGGCTCATCACATGGATGATCTGATCATAGTAGACTGTCAGTATGATTTTATCGACGGTACGCTGGCTTGCGCTCACAGCCATGAGGCGGTGGCATGGCTGGTCGATTTTATCAATACGCATGAAGTGCGCGTGCTTTATACGTCTGACTGGCACAGTGAGATGAATGGTTCTTTCAAAAAGAATGGCGGCATCTGGCCGGTCCATTGCGTGGCCGGCTCCGAAGGGGCGGCGCTGGATCCCTCTTTTGCACGGGATATCAAGCGGTCGACCAATCGTCCATCGAAGGAAAATCTCTTCCTCAAAGGTCTGCGGGATGATGTCGAAGAATACTCTGCTTTCCATGGGATGAACGCGGAAGGAAAGGCGCTGCATGATGTCGCGTCTTCTTCTGTCTATGTGGGCGGGATCGCTTCGGAGTACTGCGTGAAGGAGACGGTCCTGTCTCTTTTGCAGTCAGGGCGGAGCGTGATGCTTCTCGTCCCGGGGCTAGGCTGGGTCGCTGAAGAGGATCATAAAAAAGCTCTCCAAGAGCTGAAAGGTCTCGGGGCCCTGCTGGTGGAAGCCTGATCTTCGCAAAACCAGCAGCTGCAAAGGCTGCTTCGAAGGAGGATTTTCATGGAAGAGACCGTGAAAGATGTCGGTGAATTCGGTCTGATCGATCGCATAGCGAAGGATCTCATCTATCGGCCGGAGCTGGTCGTGATCGGCTCGGGCGATGATGGGGCGGTGTATAGGGCGTCGGCCGGCTATGATCAGGTGATCTCCACCGATACGATGGTGGAAGGGATCCATTTTATCAAGAAGACGATGCGCCCTTCCGATGTCGGATACAAGCTCTGTGCTTCAAATTTCAGTGATATGGCCGCGATGGGAGCGGATGCGATCGGATTCGTCATTTCGGCGGCGCTCCCGGAGCAGCTGCCGGTATCCTGGGTGGAATCACTCTATGAGGGGATCCGCGAGTGCTGCTCATCCTATCGCGTGAATCTTCTGGGCGGCGATGTCACGGGCTCTCCCGGTGGGGTCATCCTGACAGGAACGGTGGTCGGTATGGTGCCCAAAGGACGTGCCGTCACGAGGAGCGGGGCGCGCTTTGGCGATCTCGTCTTTGCGACGGAGACATTGGGTGACTCGGCCGCCGGACTCTCTGCGCTCCTTGCGGGGCTTTCGGAAGAGTATCCCTCTTTATGTGAGCGCCACCAGCGGCCGCGTCCGCAGATCAAGCTCGGCAGCGCACTCAGAGCAGCCGGAGCGACATCTTTGAATGATGTCTCGGATGGTCTTTCCTCAGAGATCAATGAGATCGCCAAAGCGAGCCATGTAGAGATCGAGCTTTTTCGCGAGAAGATCCCGATTTCCGAAGAAGCCGGAAATCTGGGCGCGCGTCTCTCCAAGGATCCGCTGGACTGGGCACTCACGGGTGGTGAGGACTATGAGCTCATCGGGACGATCTCAGAAGAAGACCTTCAAAAGCTCGATCCGCTGCTGCCTGTCTCTGTGATCGGAAGGGTCACGCAGGAAGGCACAGGTGGCGTGTATCTGACGGATCAAGACGGGCGCAAGAGGCTTTTCGCCAAAGGGTATGATCATTTTGGTGATTCATGACCGATGATCAGGCAAGGCAGTATATAGTAGAATATATGGAGTCCACGATAGGTATTGTAAAAAGGAGAAAAACGATGTACACACTGGTAGTCATTCGTCATGGAGAAAGTGAATGGAATCAGAAGAATTTATTCTGCGGCTGGACGGATGTCGAGCTGACGGAGAAAGGCTACAGCGAAGCGCGTGAGGCAGGCCGCCTGCTCGCTAAAGAGGGATTTACCTTCGACAAATGCTATACATCTGTACTGAAGCGTGCCATTCATACGGCATACACGGTGCTCGATGAGATGAATCTCACCTGGATCCCTGTCGAGAAGAATTATCACCTGAATGAGCGTCACTACGGAGCGCTGCAGGGACTCAACAAGACAGAGACCACGGATAAGTACGGTGCCGAGCAGGTCCATCTGTGGCGTCGTTCCTATGACGTCCGTCCGCCAGCTCTTTCGGCAGATGATCCAAGATGCCCGGAGAACCAGGCGCCGTATCAGAAATTCAAGGATGAAGTACAGCTTCCTTTGACAGAATGCCTGAAGGATACGGTCGCACGTGTGGCTCCGTACTTCGAAGACGTGATCCGTCCGGAAATCGCAAAGGGAGAGAAGATCCTGATCGCAGCCCATGGGAATTCCATCCGCGCGCTCCGAAAGCACCTGGAAGGGATCTCGAATGAAGAGATCGCCGGCATGAATGTACCGACTGGTGTGCCGCTCGTGTATCATCTGAATGAAGACTTCACGGTGCATGATGTAAGCTACTTAGGAGATCAGGATGCCATCGCGGCGAAGATCAATGCAGTCAAGAATCAGTCGAAGGGTTCTAAGTAAAAACGGCTTCACGGGAGATGGTCTCAGCGAAGGGTACGCCCCTTCGCTGAGACCATCCGATCCCCGGTCGCCATCCCCAAAGGAGGCATTCCATTCACTCATGATGAAAGCGTGGAATACAGAAAGCGAGATCCATGGAGCGCAAGAGAGCCTGCTCATCATGGAAGGCGGTGCGATGCGCGGGCTCTTCACGGCCGGCGTGTTGGACGCCTTCATGGAGGAAGGACTGTATTTTCCCTGCTCTATGGGGATCTCAGCCGGTTCCATGCAGGGGCTGTGCTACCTGGCACACCAGAGGGGGAGAAGTCTTCGGATGAATACCCGATTTGCGAAGGATCCGCGATATATGGGACTGCGGCATCTGGTGAAGCGGGGGAGTTATTTCAATTTCCACTTCATCTTCGGCGAGCTTTCGGAGTCGATCGATCCCTACGATTTTGCGGCAGCGGAAAAGTCGAAGGAGACGCTCTATATCATCATGACGGATGCTTTCACGGGTCAGCCGGTCTACGTGTCGAGCCGCTCGTGTACGGTGAAGGAATTTTTCAAGATCTCGGAAGCCAGCTGCTCGATCCCGCTTTTCTCAAAGCCGGTCCCTTTGAAGGACGGCATCTATGTAGACGGCGGGATTGGCATGCCTTTTGTGCCGCTGCCTGAGGAGCTTCCTACGTGCTGCCGAAAGCCGGTGTACATCTTAACGCGCGATAGAGACTATCGCAAAAAGCCGGTGCCTGCCGGATTTCATGCGCTGCTCTCTCTGTTCTATGGGAAGGACTATCCGCGGGTGGTCGAGAAAATGTGCGCCATCCCTGCGATATATAATGAAAAAGTAGAAAAGCTCCTTTCTTTGGAAAAAGAAGGGCGCGTCTTTGTCATCCGCCCGAGAAAGCCCGTCGTCGTATCACGGACGGAGAAGAATGTGGAGAAGCTCCGCTCGCTCCACCGAGAGGGCTATGAGGCAGGTCTTGCCTGCCATGAAGATCTGAAGAGGTGGCTCCATGAAACATGAGGTAGTACTACATACAAAGAGCGTGGATGAAACGATGGCGCTTGGACGATTTCTCGGAACAGCAGCGGTGAATGATGAATTCATCGCCCTGTCCGGAGATCTGGGCGCCGGCAAGACCCATTTCGTGCAGGGACTCGCTGCCGGCATGGGAATGTCCGGCGTTATCGGGAGCCCGACATTCACGATCATGAATTATTACGAGGGCGCGCTTCCCCTGAAGCACTTTGATTTCTACCGCCTGCATCGAGAAGAAGAGCTCTATGATATCGGGTGGGAGGAATACAGCATGGGCGGCGTGACGGTCGCTGAGTGGGCCGACATGTTTCCTGATGTCGTGCCGCCGGAAGCGATCCATATAGACATCCGTGTCCTCTCGGAAACAGAAAGAGAAATCCGCATCACATGGAGCGACGCCGCTCCGGATGCGATCGTAAAGGAGATTACACATTATGCTTCTAGCCATTGATACCTCTTCCCTTGTGCTGTCGTGCGCGCTGGCGGAAAAAGACCGGCTCGTCGCAGAATGGACGGTGCAGAAAAGACTGACCCATTCCGAGCAGCTCATTCCGCATCTGGATGCCATGATGAAGGAGGCAGGCGTATCTAAAGAAGACATCACGGCCATCGCTGTCTCCATCGGGCCCGGTTCATTCACCGGACTGCGCATCGGCCTTGCGACAGCGAAGATGGCAGCCTATATCTGGAAAGTACCGATCGTCGGGGTCGATACGCTGGAGTCACTGGCGCGGAATATGGAGGGGGCCGAGGCTTTCATCCTGCCGCTCGAGGATGCCCAGCGGGGCCATGTCTATGCGGCACTCTACGGGGCTTTTGACGAATTCTGGAAGGAAGCACCGGAAGAGGCAGCGCCCATTGACGATGTCATTGCGGCGGCTCTCCGTCATGGAGGCCCTGTCATCGCGGTCGGTGAATGTGCCGATACGTATAAGGAAAAGCTGGAGGCCGCCGGTATCCGCGTGGCAGCGCCGCACAGCCGCCTTGCCAGAGCCGGTAGTGTCGCAAGAGCAGCCTGGGCAAAGCTGGAAAAGGGCGAAAAGGATGATCCGCTCTCCCTTCTTCCGAATTACATTCGCCGCAGTGAGGCAGAGGTCTTATGGGAAAAACTGCACGGGAAATCCTGATTCGCGAAGCAGAGGAAAAGGATGTGTCTGCCATTTATGATATCGGTTGCCTCTGCTTTTCCGATGCGTGGCGTAGGGAAACGGTGCATCATGACCTTATGGAGAATGAGCACAGCTTCTACCTTGTGGCCGAAGAGGACGGGTTTATCACAGGCTATGGCTGTTTCTGGTTCATCGCGGGCGAAGCACAGCTTGTGAATATCGGCGTCCGCCCATGCAGCCGGCGTCAGGGCATCGGACGTATGCTCCTTCAAAAGGGCATTGAAGAAGCTCTGGGCCGTGGTATGCAGACGATGTTTCTCGAAGTCCGCGTGAGCAATCTGTCCGCACAGAAGATGTATGAGACCTTCGGATTCAAAAATCTGGGCCTCCGAAAGAAGGTCTACGAGCTGCCCATCGAGGATGGGTATGTGATGGAAAGAACATTGTAACCGGAAACGTAAAGACAAAGAGAGGGGCTTCTCCCTCATCCGTCTTTGCCTGGCGGAAAAGCCGCTCCCCTTTTCTCAGGGGAATAAGGCCTTTTCTCATTCCCCTTACCCCTATGTCCGGGGATCTATTCAACACTAAATAAGGAGTCAACATGAAAATACTAGCCTTTGAATCGAGCTGCGATGAGACTTCCTGCGCAGTCATCGAAGATGGGCGTCATATCTTATCCGATGTGATCTCCACGCAGGTGCCGATCCATAAGAAATTCGGCGGTGTCGTGCCGGAGATCGCATCCCGCCACCATATCGAGGATGTCCTTCCTGTCGCCATCGAAGCCCTGGAAGAAGCGCATCTAGGCTGGCAGGATATAGATGCCATCGCCGTGACGCAGGGACCGGGGCTCGTGGGCGCACTGCTGGTCGGTGTCGCAGCAGCGAAATCTGCGGCATGGGCACTCGGAAAACCGCTGATCGCAGTCAACCATATGGAAGGGCATATCTTTGCGAATCTTCTTCAGTATTCGGATCTGGAACCGCCATTCCTTGCGCTTGTCGTCTCCGGCGGCCACACGATGATCGTTATCGTGAAGGATTACAACACCTTCGAGCTTTTGGGACAGACGCGCGATGATGCGGCCGGAGAAGCCTTCGATAAGATCGCCCGTGTGATGGGCTATCCCTATCCGGGCGGCCCTCACATCGACCGTCTGGCACAGGAAGGAGATCCGAATGCCATCCATTTCCCGATGGGACTTGGAAAAGAGCACACCTATGATTTCTCCTTCAGCGGACTCAAATCGGCGGTCATCAATTACCTCAATACGGCCAAAATGAAGAAAGAGGAGGTCCATCCGAAGGACGTGGCAGCCTCCTTCCAGAAAGCCGTCGTCGATGTACTGGTCGAGAAAGCCATGCGCGCCGTCGATGCGACAGGTCTTTCGACCATTGCCCTTGCTGGCGGTGTCGCTGCCAACAGCGGTCTTCGCAAGGCCTTGAAGGCAGCCTGTGACAAACGCGGCATCCGCATGTGCCGTCCCGATCCCGTCCTCTGCACAGACAATGGAGCCATGATCGGCTGCCGTGCCTACTACATGGCACAGGCGGGGGACTATGCCCCTCTGACACTCAATGCAGATCCCCGTCTGCCTTTCCTGGCAGATCAGGTAAAGCTCTAAACTTTGCGAATGAAAAGAGGATGAAACGCGATGCAGACCCGAGGAATCGAAGTCAGTCAGCTCTATACCCTAGTCCGGGATACGACCAATCTGACTGGCGTACAGGCAAAAATCTTAGATCACATGCAGGTGGCTCTGCAGTGCGCTTCCGATATTTCCAAGAGCCAGGTCTACCTCTGTGCCCGAGGGAAGAATGAAGACATCTCTGTCATACTGACAGCCGTGAAGCCATCCTACACCCATGGCTCGACATTTTTCCATGCCGGAGACACCTTTCTGGTGGATGATCTGGCGATCGTCGACAATGTCTTCCAGACAGGGCGCAAGGTCGTCGGCAGGAAGGAGCTGGATCAGGGACGGGAGATCGCCGTCACAGCGTATCCGATCGTTGATAATGCAGGACGGCCCTTTGCCGTCGTCTGCTTTACCTCCGTTTCCCTGTCCCAGCAGCAGGTGCTGACCGATACGGCGAATCTGGCGCTGCAGGTACCATTTGACGCCAAGGACTACTACAGCATCCGTCCGCAGGACGGCGTCATCATCCTCGATGCCGCCGGACGCATCATGTATGCCAATGACATGGCCGACGATCTTTATCTCGTGCTGGACAAGGAGGCGATCGAGCAGCGTGACATCATCGGACACACCATCGTCCACTTCCCGCTGGTCGATGAAGTCATGAAGACAGGCCGCCCCGCATTCAGCGATGAAGTGTCTGAAAATATGACGCTCTCCGCCTGGGGGCTCCCGATCATTTCCGGCGGCCGGGTGACGCGGACGGTGATCGTTTTGACCGACGTGACAGCCATCCGAGAAAAAGAGCGGCAGATCCTTGTCAAGGACTCCGTCATCAAAGAGATCCATCACCGCGTCAAAAACAGCCTGAATACCATTGCGGGGATGCTTCGCATGCAGGCGCGGCGCTCAAAAGATGAAGATACAAAAGAAGCACTGAAGAGAGCCGTCAGCCGGATACTTGGGATCTCCAAGATCCACGACATTTTGGCGAACCAGAGTGGGGATCAGGTCGATATGGACGTGCTTCTCGATAAGATCTGCAAGCTCTCTGTCGACAGTCTCGCACTCTGCGCCGTCGATGTGGTGCGTGAAAAAGGAAGACGGCCTTTGATCGTGAATTCCGAAAAAGCCGTACCGCTTGCGATCGCAACGAATGAACTCATTCATAATGCGATCGACCACGGATTTCATAAGATGCCGCGCGGCACGCTGGTGGTCGGCACGGAGATCGATCATGGACGCCTGCATGTATATATCAAAAATAATGGACACCCGCTGTCGGAAGATTTCAGTACAAGGACATTTGATCTGGGGCTTCAAATCGTCAGAAATCTCGCAGAGATCGAACTCAAGGGCGAGTTTGGCTTAAAAAATGAGGATTCTATGGTCGTGGCAGATATTTATTGCCCGCTGGCTTTGATGGAGGCATAAAAAATGGCAGAAAAATATAGAATCGTCATAGCAGATGATGAAGCGCTCATCTGCATGGATTTAAGGGAAATGCTCGAAGAAGCCGGACACACAGTCGTCGGCGTCGGCTCAGATGGGGTGGAGGCTTTGGATCTTGTCAAAGAAAAAAAGCCGGATCTCGTCATCCTTGATGTGAAAATGCCGCGCCTTGACGGCATCCAGACAGCGAAGATGATCGCCCACGACAATGCGGCGCCCGTGGTCCTCCTGACGGCTTTCGGTGATGAAGACATCATCGAAAAGGCGAAGAAGTCCATGGTCTTCGGCTATGTCATGAAGCCTGTCGATGAGAGAAATCTGTTCCCCGCCATCCAGATCGCAGTGTCTCAGTTTAGGCAGAAGAGCGAGATCGTGGATCGGGTGAAGGACATGGAGCGTGAATTCGCCGCTAGAAAAATCATCGACCGCGCCAAAGGGCTTCTGATGGACTACTACCATATCAGCGAAGAAGATGCCTACCGCCGTATGCAGCAGACCAGCATGAAGCGCGGCATCGCCCTCGCTGATGTGGCACAGAAGATCGTCAAGGAGATCATGGCGCGAAAGAATAAGTAAGGCCATACATGGCGATACTTTCCAAGCGTGAACGATATTTCATCATTTTTGAAAGGAGCGATTTTTATGAAGTACACATTTTTCGGACATGCCTGCTTTCGTCTGGACACCGGCAAGGAGAAGCTGCTTTTCGATCCCTTCCTCACGGGAAATGGAGATGCCGCCGTATCTCCGAATCGGGTGAAATGCGACTACATCCTGCTTTCCCATGCGCACAACGATCATTTCGGTGACTCTGTAGAAATCGCCCGCCGCACGGGCGCTACGGTCGTTGCCATCCCTGAAGTCATAGGTCTTTTCCCGAAGACGGTCTTGAACTTTGCACCGATGAATTTAGGCGGCCGGTACAAGACAGACTTCGGCACGATCAAAATGGTACAGGCACTGCACAGCTGCGGTGTGCCGGGCGGTATCCCCTGCGGATTTATCATTTCATTCAAAGAGGGACCGACCGTCTACTACGCAGGCGATACGGCGCTCTTTGGTGATATGAAGCTCTTCGGCGAGATGTATGATATCGACTATGCCATCCTTCCGATCGGGGATAACTACACGATGGGGCCGGAGGATGCGCTTCTCGCCGCGAAATTCCTGAAAGCAAAGCATGTGATCCCCCTTCACTACAATACCTGGCCCGTCATCGCACAGGATCCGGCGGCATTTGCGGAAAAGGGCAGGGAAGAGGGCATCAATGTCATCGTCGTGAAGCCCGGAGAGAGTATCGAACTGTAAGCGGTAAAACATACAGGCAGAAAAAAGAGGAATGCTGATCCTGTCCCGATGAGACAGGATCAGCGATTTCCTGGTATGAGGAGTATCCATGACAAATAAGGAAGAAAAATTCTGGGGCGCCGTTCGTGCGTCTGAAAATGACTGGCAGGCAGCTTCCGATCTTTTGACAGTCCTGTGGACAAAGAACATGTCGCCGGAGACATACAGTGCATTTCTCGCTGCCTTTCGTCATATGGCAGCCCTTCAAGAGGAGATGACGCTGAAGCTCTCCAAGACATGGAAAGGAAGCCGCCAATCGTATGCGGCGGCTTTTTTGCTAGAAGCCGCGAAGGCTTTCGACGTGCTGAAAGAGATCGGACAACTCGCTCTGCTGCGGACTGACCTGCCCGTACCGGAGGAGATCCTTGCCCTCGTGGAGCTCTCCGGCGGTGCAGCCACAGAATGGCAGAAGATCCTCCGCTATATGGAAGATATGGAGGGAAACCGCTTGAAGATGGAAGCGCGCCTGCATCGCATCGCTGCCTATCAGGAACGCGGGGAAAAGGAGAGCTTTGCCCTTCTTCGTTTCCTGTACAACGGAGAAGATGCCGTCGCTCTCATCTACTGGAAGGATGCCGTAACGGATCTCTCCCGTTTCCTCTCTGCCGTGAATCGAAAAGCAGAGCTTCTGCAGAGGCTCATCGAAGAGGCATAAGGACGGCAGGGCCGCGGATCCCATGCTAAACGGGAGATCGCCCCTGCCATTTGCCCCTTTTTGGCAGATAGTCCCTTTAATATTTCAAGTTTCGATGCTTCCCACTGGAAATTTCTCAAATATCATGTATAATAGAAGTACATGGAGGAAATGCCATGCAGCAGAGTTGTTCTGCTTGTCCAATTGATGATTATTTCCCTGATTATCAATTCGGCCGCGTCTGAATCATACTCCTCAATGATTCGTTCGCACAGGAAAGCGGCTTACGCCGCTTTTTTTGTTGCCCTTTTATGGTATAATTTGGAAGATATTCAGTAGCCGCTTCCCTTGATCTTTACGATATTTTTTCCTGCAGCGATGCAAAAGGAGATACATATGACCAGACCGGTGCGCAATTACAAATGGAAGGATGGGAAAACGCTTTCCCTCGGAGATGTTTCCCTTGTCATGGGCATCCTGAACGTGACGCCCGACTCCTTCTCTGACGGAGGCTTGTGGAATACAAAAGAACATGCGATGTCTCATATGAAAGACATGGCAGCAGACGGTGCTGCTATGATCGATGTCGGCGCAGAGTCGACAAGGCCGGGACATACAGAGCTGACGGCAGAGGAAGAGACAGCACGTCTCATGCAGCTTCTTCCTCTGCTGCTAGATGCAAGCAGCGTCCCGATCTCTATCGACTCCTACCACTATGAGACGATGGAAAAAGCCCTGTCTGCCGGAGCGCATATGGTGAATGATGTCTGGGGCTTTCAGTACGATGACGGCAGCATGGCCGCCGTTACGGCAGCCTATGGCGTCCCTGCCATCCTGATGCACAACCAGAACGATACCGTGTATGAGGGAGATATCATCTCCTCGATGAAGTCCTTCTTTGACCGGACACTTTCCATCGCCTTTGCCTCCGGTGTGAAGGAAGAGAACATCATCCTTGATCCGGGCATCGGCTTTGGAAAGACCGGCGCGCAGAATATGGAGGTACTCGCCCGCCTGGATGAACTCACACAGGCATACCCGTATCCATGGCTTCTCGGCGTCAGCCGCAAGCGGTTCATCGGCACGATCCTTGACCTTCCGGCAGAAGAAAGAGACGAGGGGACAGCAGCGGTGAACCTTTGGGGCATCGAAAAGGGCTGCACCCTCTTCCGTGTCCATGATGTGAAGACGACAGCGAGAGAAGTGAAGATGTGGGATGCGCTCAGAAAACAGGCACGCCTGCAGCATGGGGAAAAGTGACTGTTGGACGAAGGGATCGTTGTGAGCATCCATCTATAGAAAAAGAGCGCCAAAGCGCTCTTTTTTAATTGAGAATGATAATACAGCATAGCTATTGAGAATCAAAAATGGTATAGAAAAGGATGACGACCTTGATTAAGTGCTGGGATTCGATTCGATTTCACCAATTATGCCACGGTTTGCATCGTTGCTGCTCCATTGTACCTGCCATACTCTGCCGGTTAGAGTATCGAGAAGCAGAAAGTTGTAAATATTCTGGGTAGGGTAGAGTTTAAAGCGGCCTTCCTCGGACAATGATTCGTCAATAAAGGCTGTGCTATTTACATTTAACTCCATACGATCGTCATTAGCACTAATTGAGTATTGCAGTTGGGTGATTTGTCCGGTCTTGGTATTCAGCTTCAGAAATGTGTAAATGTTCTGGGTTGGGTATAGCTCATAGAGCCGGGCATCGGAGGCATCTGCTTGTGCATATCCTGCAAAGCAGGAAAAAGCAAGAAGGCAGGCCAACAGACAGATTTTCTTGTTCATGACTTTAACAAAAGACATACAAATACCTCCTTTAGGAAAAAATACTAGGGATATAGAAAGAGAGAGCCATGCGCGTCCACCGATAGCCTCTGGCCACGGCCGGTCATTCTCTTTGGGCGGGCTGTTTCTTGCGAAACAAGCCAGCATCCTGCAATTTCATTATAGCATATAGGATTGTTTTGAAAGGAAAGGGGATACCGATGAATCTGCGGTCTAAAAGTAGATTAAAAGCTAAAATTTGTTGGTTGGCAGAAAATAATCATCATAATATTTATAAAAAATATAGTTAGCTACAAAGAGAAAGTTTTTCGCTTTGTTCCAGATTTTTATTATAACTATTCTATTAAATACTGCTATGGAATGACCAGCGAAGTATGGACAACCATGAAAAAAATAAGGGAAACAGCATAACATCAAAGGGCGGATGACATCGGCATCCGCCCCTTATTTAGTCTAAGTAAGACCAAATAGGACTAAACTAGACTAAATAAGAAAAGAATATCATAATACTCCGAAAAGCTTCTCATGAAAAGGCAGAAGATATGTTATACTTGAAATTGAGAATGCAAAAGGAATTTTGAGACAAAGAATTTTTTGAAGAAAAAACACATAAAAGCATAATGATAGCAACAAAAAAACAAATTGACCCCAATAAATCACAATAAGAAGGGAAAAGAGGAAGTAATAATATTATCGATTTTGTCATAAAGCATCAAGCATTATCTGCTTATAAAGCTTTTGTCAAAACTCCTCGAAATATATTATAATTGTTGCAAATTACATCTTTTACGGACGATGGATGGATGATCGAGAACATATCACAGACATGATAGCAAAACTGCTGAGCAGAAGGACGCGGCCGGTATTCTGAAAGACCAGAAAGCCGCGTACATCAAAGCTTCCATCCATCTCCAGAAATCGAGGGCATGATGACACAAGGACGAACCGCCTGCCGCTGGCATATCCGGGCAGGCGAAAACGAAACAAAAGAGATTCCTGCGTTTTTCCGCAGGCATTCGGTCACAGATGGTCTTGCGCGTATCCTGATGCGGCGCGGACTGGATACGGAAGACAAATTATCCCATTTTTTATACGATGACCTGTCGGATCTGTCAGATCCTTTCTTGATGAAGGGGATGAAGGAGGGCGTCACCCGTCTGCTTTCCGCGATCGATCGCAGAGAGAAGATCGTAGTCTACGGAGACTATGATGTAGACGGCATCACATCGACTTCGATCCTCGTGCGCTGTCTGAAGGGCATGGGCGCGGATGTCGGATATTATATCCCCCGGAGAGAAACGGAAGGATATGGGCTGAATGAGAAGGCGTTGCTTTCCCTCCGGAAAGAGGGCTATACGCTCCTCATCACGGTGGACTGCGGTATCAGCTCGGCAGAGCTGATTGCAAGGAAACCAGAAGGGCTGGATATCATCGTGACTGACCATCACACGCCGCCCGAGCAGCTGCCGGCATGCATCGCCGTGATCAATCCGCATCAGAAGGACTGCCCATATCCGTACAAGGAGCTGGCGGGCTGCGGCGTCGCTTTCATGGTGGCCAGAGCACTGCATCTCTTGCGGGATGGTGTCGATTTCACAGACAATGTAGAGCTCGCCGCACTGGGGACGATCGCAGACGTGGTATCTCTGACCGGAGAAAACCGTATCCTGGTACGGGAGGGAATGAAGCGTTTCCTTACGACCTCCATCAAGGGTCTTTCTTCGCTCCTGATCGCATCAGGCATCGTCCATGAGGATACGAAAGCCATCACGCATGCGGATCAGGTGTCCTTCGGTCTCGCGCCCCGTCTGAATGCGGCCGGACGCATTGCCCATGCCAGAGAAGGCGTACAGCTGATGACGACAGAGTCCAGTGAAGAGGCGGAGCGCCTCGCGAGCCAGCTCTGTGATACGAATGTGACGCGCCAGCAGATCGAGCGGAATATCTTCGAGGAAGCGCAGAAACGCATCGCTGAGCTGCAAATCGAAAAGGACATGGCCCTTGTCGTGGACGGAAAGGACTGGCATCCCGGCGTCATTGGCATCGTGGCGTCGCGCATCCTGGAGATCTACCATCGTCCGGTACTGGTGCTGACAGTCCGAGACGGAGTCGGGAAGGGCTCCTGTCGCTCCATCCCTGCTTTCAATATCTATGAAGCCCTGGCGGCTCAGAAGGATCTCTTGCTCCAGTATGGCGGACACAAAATGGCAGCCGGCTTTTCAATCGAGGCAGACAAGATCCCCGAATTCCGAAAACGGCTCAATGCCTATGCGAAAGCAAGGCTCACTCCCGAAGACTGTATCCCTGTCCTTGAGGTAGAGGAGTGCCTGCCGCTCTCCGATGTATCCATCGATTTCATTCACTCGCTCGACCTTTTAGAGCCCTGCGGCTGTGACAATCCGAAGCCCATCTTTGCTACGCGGCAGGCTTTCGTGGAAACGGCGCGCCGCATCGGACAGGACAGACGGCATTTCAAATGCCAGCTGTCGGCCGGGAAGGAGCTTATCGATGCGATCTTCTGGGGCGTGGGGGATATCGATCCCTGCCGCGCTGGGGATGTGGTCGATCTTGTTTTCGAACCGGAAGTCCATGAATGGTATGGCGAGCATGTGCAGCTCATCTGCCGCGATATCCGAGAGGAAAATGAGAAGCTGCTCTCCCGCGATCTGCTGGTAAGCATCTACAAGAAGCTCACCGTTTTCCTGAAGGACCTGCCAAGACCTGTGAAGGAGGTACAAAGCTTCCTCATGGCGCAGGGTGGCTTCGAAAAAGTCAGCCTCAGCATGGGACTTGCCGTTTTTGAAGAGCTTGAGCTCCTCTCACGCTTTTCCAGAAACGGGGAAGAATTTTACCAGCGCCGTATCGCAACGAAAAAGCTGGATCTCATGGAGTCTGAAGTATATAGGAAGCATAGAATGTTTTAGGGCGAGGTCGTGACAGCTTCGCCGTGGATCCTTCGGGAAGCCTGAAGATATCATCTCACTTTACCAGTCACGCCTGATACCGGATCTCCTTTCACAGGTGATGATACACCTCCATTCCTTGGAACGCAGAAAACGGAGAGCGGGCAGTGCCATTTTCATGAGGGAGCTTCCGGCACTGCCTTCCGGAGCTTGCACCCGAAGTCCTTAATTTTGATGCTGTAAGGAGGCACCGCTATGAATGATACAGAAAACAAAAAAACAGAAGTACCGGTAGAAACGAATGCCCTTCCAGCACCAAGCGTATTTAATCGCAATCTCAATGAAGAGACCATCCATACGGATGCCTCCGCTTCTACGCTGGCCGAATTTCTGATCCATCAGGATGAATATGTAGAACGCATGAAAGAGCGGCAGGATTTTGCCGGAGAAAAAGAAGAAGAGCATAAAAAGCTCTTCGACAAGCTGAAAACGTACATGCATGATGAGAAATCGCTCGACCTCATCGAAGAAGCCTACGAGCTGGCAGAAAAAGCCCATGCGGGACAGACCAGGCAGACGGGCGAGCCATACATCATCCATCCTGTCTCCGTGGCCTACATTCTGGCGGAGCTGGAAATGGATAAGGAAGGCGTCATGGCAGCACTCCTGCATGATGTCGTCGAGGATACCGGCTATACGCTGGAAGATCTCAAAATGCTCTTTGGTGAAGAAGTCGCTTTCCTGGTCGATGGCGTGACGAAGCTCTCCCAATTCCACTACAAGGACAAAGAGGACCAGCAGCTTGAGAATTTCCGCAAAATGTTCCTCGCGATGGCCAAGGATATCCGAGTCGTCGTCATCAAGCTGGCAGACCGCCTGCACAATATGCGTACCCTAGGCATCTTCCGGCGAGAAAAGCAGATCCGCATCGCGCGCGAAACGATCGAGATCTATGCTCCGCTGGCACACCGCTTGGGGATCTATAACATCAAGTGGGAACTGGAGGATCTCTGCTTCCACTACCTGCATCCGGAGGAATATGCTGACCTCGTGCGCCAGATGAAGCAGAAGCGCAAGGCGCGTGAGGAGATCGTCGATGATACCATGCGCGTGCTCCACGAACACATCGAGGAAGCGGGGATCAAGGCGACCATCACGGGACGTCCGAAGCATTTCTACAGCATTTATAAGAAAATGAAAAGGGATAACAAAGACTTATCCCAGATCTATGACCTCTATGCGGTGCGTGTCATCGTGGATACCATCCCGCAGTGCTATGCGATCCTCGGCATCGCACACTCTCTCTGGAGACCTCTTCCGAACCGCTTCAAGGACTACATCGCCGTCCCGAAGCCGAATATGTATCAGTCGCTCCATACGACCGTCATCGGGACGAAGGGGCAGCCGGTAGAGATCCAGATCCGCACGTGGGAAATGCACCATATTTCCGAATACGGTGTCGCTGCTCACTGGCGCTACAAGGAAGGAAAGCATGCCGGCGGCAAGGACTTCGATGCGAAGATCTCCTGGCTGCGCCGCATTCTGGAATGGCAGGATACCAGCAACCCGAAGGAATTCATGAATGCCCTGAAGCTCGATGTCTTCTCGGATGAAGTCTTCGTCTTCACACCGAAGGGCGATGTCATCAACCTGCCGAAGGGCTCGATCCCGATCGACTTTGCTTACCGCATCCATACCGAAGTCGGCAACCGCTGCATCGGTGCGAAGGTGAATAATAAGATCGTCCCGCTCGATACGAAGCTGAAGAACGGGGATATCGTCTCAGTCATCACTTCGAAAAATGGCAAGCCGAGCTATGACTGGATCAATATGGTCGGCGCTGCTGACAGTAAGGCGAAGATCCGCAGCTGGTTCAAGAAAGAAAACAGAGAAGAAAATATAGCACGCGGGCAGCAGCTCCTGCTCGAGGAAACAGACCGTCTCGGCTATGAATGGAAGAAGCTCATCGGAAAAGACCGCCTGCTCGAGGTCGCGAAGACCTTCAACTGTCCGACCACCGATGACCTTCTTGCCTCCATCGGCTTCGGCGGTATCCCCGTGAAGAGCACGATGGTGAAGCTCACGGAAAGATACAAGAAGGAGCTTGCTCTCCAAAAGCCCGTACTTCAAAAGACCGCAAAGGATCTGGAGAATCTCAAAATGCGCAGTATGAAAGCGCGCTCATCCTCCGGCATCCTCGTCCGCGGGGAAGTGGGACTCGAGGTGCATCTCGCCAAGTGCTGCACCCCGGTGCCGGGTGACTCCATTGTCGGCTTCGTGACGCGCGGCCGCGGCGTCTCAGTCCATTGTGCGGACTGTCCGAATGCCATCAATTTCCCGGACAAAGACCGCATGATCGATGTGTCATGGGAAGAAGAGACGGGCGGCATGTTCCTCGTCACGATCGAAGTCATCTGCTACGACCGCACCGGTCTCATGGCGGACATCCTGGCCGTGCTGACCGAGATGAAGCTCTCCGTCTCTGCGGCGAATGTCAAGGTCGAGAACAATGGCATGGCCGTCATGAATCTTGGCATCCAGATCAAGGATCTGGCGCAGCTAGACTTTATCATGACCAAGATCCGCCGCATCAAGGGCGTCCATTCAGTCAGAAGAATGCGGTCGTCGAAGGGGGAAAATTAGTAAAAAGTGGTGAGTGGTGACTGGTGACTTGCATACCACTTTCGGGCACCACCCCCATTGAACCTATAGAACCTGCTGAACCTCTTTTGCAAACAATCAAGGGGCGGGCACGCCCCACGGGCTAACCCCGAACCTTAAACCATTTTATAAAGGAGACCTATCTATGCGTGCTGTCGTTCAAAAATGCAACTGGTGCAAGGTGGATTCCGAAGGCGAAGAAACGGCTTCCATTTCTAAAGGCTTTGTCGTTCTTCTGGGTGTCAAAAAAGGCGATACCGAGAAAGAGGCAGAATACATCGCAGACAAGATCCTGCACCTTCGCATCTTCGAGGATGAAAATGATAAACTGAACCTGTCCCTTTTGGACGTGAAAGGGGAGCTTGCGATCGTTTCCCAGTTCACTCTCTATGGAGACGCCAGAAAGGGGCGCCGCCCCAGCTTTTCACAGGCGGAGCTTCCGGAACGGGCGAATGCGCTTTATGAATATGTCGTTGACATCTGCCGTAAAGCCGGTGTCTCTGTTGGGACCGGCCGTTTCCGCACCCATATGAAGGTGGCCCTCGAAAATGACGGCCCCGTGACGCTGCTTCTCGACAGCGATAAGAATTTTTAGCCGCTACCGCAAAAACGTGAATCAAAGGAGGATTTGTTATGAAAATCAAATACACAGTACTCGGTCCTTTTATGACAAACACCTATATCGTGTACAATGAAAAGACCATGGAAGGGCTGGTCGTAGATCCCTCCTTTACACCGGAACACTACATCCATGCCATCCTGCAGGATCAGATCGAGCTGAAATCCATTTTTCTGACACATGCCCATGTGGACCATATGGCCGGCATGAATGCGCTGCGCGCCCGTTTCCCGAAAGCCGAGCTCTACATGAGCCGCGGAGACGCCTCGTATCTGAAAGACCCCTCCAAGAATTTATCCTATACATTCCCCGACCACGTACTCGTAGAGGATCCGGAGCACTGGGTGAAAGGGGGAGACCCTATCAAGACCTGCGGACTGGACTTTACCGTGATCGATACCCCGGGGCATACACCGGGCGGGATCTCCTTCTATGAAGCGAAGGAGGGCATCGTCTTCACGGGAGACTCTCTTTTCCATGGCTCCATCGGGCGCACCGATTTCCCCGGAGGCAGTATGACGACGCTCGTGACCGCTATCCGGAAGAATCTTTTCTGCCTACCGGATACCGTGACTGTGCTTTCCGGACATGGTGATCCGACGACCATTGGCCATGAAAAGAAGACGAATCCCTTCCTGGTGGGAGGCGGCCTATGAGATGGGGCGCTGAATTCTGGATGCGCGTTGGCATTGCGCTCTTTTTCTTCGGACTGGTGGTCGCAGCCCCCATGATCCTCTTCCCTTTCACCGTCTCGCTGGTGCTTGCGATCCTTTTGAATCCGCTGGCAAAATTCATCCATGAACATATCCGCGTCTGCCGCGGGATGGCGAAGATGCCCTATGATATCGCGATCCTGATCTCCTTTGCCATCTTTATCGGCATTGTCTATATGATCATCGTCCACATCGTCGTGCCGTTCATCGGAGAATTCCGTGCCTTCGTGAAAGGCATCCCCGATATGGTGACAGCGGTGCAGCAGGCGATCCCGGAGATCGAGCGGCAGTACCAGCTCTCCCTGATGCCGCCGGAAGCGAAAAATTTCATTTCCCGCATCATTCAGGATGTCGGCGAGTATACGCTGAAGGTCGCACAGTTCAGCCTGTCCGCGATCTTCTCTTTTGCAAGTACGGTGGTCGAGCTCATCGTCGTACCCTTCATCACATTCTACATGATGAAGAGAGGCAGTTATTTCGTGCATGTCTTCATCGGTTTCTTTCCTGACCGTTTCCATCATCATCTCGAGACGATCTTCAAGGAAATCCATTTCATGCTGAATGCCTACTTGCGCGGGCAGCTGCTCCTTTCCGTCATCATGGCCTTTGTCGTTTTCCTCGGCATGTGGTCCATGAATATTCCCTATCCTCTGGTCATCGGACTTCTGGCAGGCGTCGTGGAAATGATCCCTCTCATCGGGCCGATCATCGGAGCGATCCCGCCCGTTTTCCTCGCTCTGCTTCAGGGGACAGGCGTCATGGCGAAAGTCATCGTTTTCTACATCATCGTCCAGCAGCTAGACGGTCATTTCTTCATGCCCAAGCTCATGGGCAGCATCATCGATGTACATCCCGTCGCGATCATTGCCGGAGTCCTCATCGGAGGACAGCTTTTCGGCATCGTCGGCATGATGATCTCCGTCCCGCTGGTCGCCGTCCTGCAGGTCATCCTGCGGCATATGTGGTTTTATGATAAGTACAAGATGAGAAAATAGGGGAGCGCTGGCAGCTTCCGGGAAATATCGGCTTCTCCGACTTCTCCTTTCTGATTCCTCATTCCTAATTTAAAAGTGGAGGCATTTTCATGAAAAAGTCCACGGTTATGAATACCCTGCGAAAAAAAATCCGTGAGCACAAATATAAATTCACTTCGCAGCGTCAGGTCATTCTGCAGGCCTTCCTTGACAGCAAAGAAAAACACTTGAGTGCAGAAGACCTGTATGCGATGGTACGGGATGAGAATCCGGACATCGGGCTTGCGACGGTCTATCGCTCGCTGGAATTATTCACATCGCTGGAGCTTCTCAAAAAGCTCGACTTCGGTGATGGACGCAGCCGCTATGAGCTGAATGATCGTTCACTGAATCATTCCCATTACCATCTCATCTGTCTTGGCTGCGGGAAAGTGATCGAATTTTCCCATGAATTATTTCTTTCTGATGTGAAGGACAAGATCCAGAAAGATAGCGGATTCCACGTGGTCGACTACCAGCTGAAATTCTACGGCTATTGCAAAGACTGTGCGAAGAAAGAGTAAAGACAGAAAACCTGCGGCGCTCATCGCTCCTCTTTTTACAGATCCATCCCCGAAAGAGCCACAGGCATTTTCGAATTCCCATTTGCCATTTCCCCTGTAGAAATGGTACAATTTAGTTTGTTAATGTCTTTGATAGACAGAGGAGGGGCGTTGAAGCTTCTGCTCCTTCGAAATGTCTGTCAAATCAAGTAAAGAGGTGTCACAATGCAGGCATTAAAAGGAACCCATGATATCCTGCCGGACGAAGTCTACAAGTGGGATTACATGGAAGGCGTCATTCGTGACGTATGTGCGCGCTACGGATACAAAGAGATCCGTACCCCGATCATCGAAACGACAGAATTATTTCAGCGCGGCATCGGCGATACCACCGACGTCGTGACGAAGGAAATGTATACCTTCAAGGACAGAGGAAATCGCTCTGTCACCCTGCGCCCGGAAAATACAGCCTCAGCTGTCCGCGCGTACCTGGAACATAAAATGTATGGAGACCAGCAGGTGCATAAGATGTTCTACATCGGCTCCATGTTCCGCTATGACCGTCCGCAGGCCGGCCGTTACCGTGAATTCCACCAGTTCGGTCTGGAAGTCCTCGGTGCGTCCTCTCCGCTTGCAGATGCGGAAGTCATCGCGATGGCTTGTGAGATTTTCCATAAGCTCGGACTGAAAGATCTCGATCTCCATCTGAACTCCATCGGCGATGCGAACTGCCGTCCGCAGTACAGACAGAAGCTCATCGAATTCTTCGAACCCAAGGAGAGCCAGCTCTGTGAAGACTGCAAGGCCAGACTTCACAAGAATCCGCTTCGTCTTCTCGACTGCAAGGAAGAGGGCTGCAAAGCGGCGGCGGTCGGTGCGCCGGTCATCACGGACTATCTCTGCGAGAGTTGCCACCAGAAGTTCGAAGCTCTGAAATCCTACCTCACAGCTCTTGGGATCTCCTACACCATCGACCCGAAGCTCGTGCGCGGGCTCGACTACTATACGAATACCGCTTTCGAGATCCAGTATCCACCGCTCGGAGCGCAAAGCGCAGTCTGCGGCGGCGGCCGCTATGACGGCCTCGTCGAAGAGGTCGGCGGTCCTTCCACACCGGGCATCGGCTTTGCAATCGGTCTTGAACGTCTCCTGCTCGCTTTGGAAATGCAGCATCTGATCCCCGAACCGAAAGCAGAAAAGCACGTCTACATCGCCGCTCTCGGCGAAGAAGCACAGGCCGAAGGCGTGAAGATCCAGTTCGCGCTGCGTCAGGACGGCGTCATCACAGATATGGACCTTCAGGGCAGAAGCCTCAAAGGCCAGATGAAGCAAGCAGGCAAGATAAAGGCTGACTTCACTGTCATCATCGGCAGCAATGAGCTGGCTTCCGGCAAAGCCATGGTGAAAAACATGGCAGAAGGCACGCAGGAAGAGATCCCATTCGCCGAAGTCGCCGGGTATATTGCAAAGTTTGAGAAATAGCATTTGGTAACCGGAGTCTCCCGGCAGGCAAAGCCGAGATGAAATCATGCGTGATCCTCCGGCTTTATCCGTCAATACACACCAATAAGCAAGCTAACATATCATTTATTTTCGCTGACGGGATTTCCTTACGATCTCTCACAGCGTCAACATTTTTATAAAGAGGTGCTCTAATATGGAAACAATGGCAGGGATGCATAGATCCTGCGGATGCGGTCTGGTAACAGAAAATGACTGCGGCAAAGAACTGACACTGGCAGGCTGGGTGAATACCCGTCGTGACCATGGCGGTCTCATTTTCATCGACCTTCGCGACAGAAGCGGTATTGTACAGCTCGTCATGAGCCCACAGTACGGGGAAGAAGCATTCCACAAGGCGGAAGCCTGCCGCAGTGAATTCGTCCTCGCTGTCAAAGGCAAGGTCAGAGAGAGAAGCGAAGAAACTGTCAATCCGAAGATGAAGACCGGCAAGGTGGAAGTCGTCGTTTCCGAGCTTCGCATCCTGAACAAAGCGAAGACCCCGCCATTCTACGTCGAAGACGGCATCGATGTCGATGAAAACGTCCGTCTGAAATACCGCTACATCGATCTGCGCCGTCCGGAAATGCAGAACCACCTCATCATGCGCCATAAGATCGTACATGAGATGAGAACCTTCCTCGATGAACACAATTTCCTCGAAATCGAGACCCCGATGCTCACCAAGAGCACCCCGGAAGGCGCACGCGACTACCTCGTCCCCTCCCGTGTGAACCCGGGCAAATTCTACGCTCTGCCGCAGTCCCCACAGCTCTTCAAACAGCTGCTCATGGTTTCCGGTCTGGAACGCTACTTCCAGGTCGCTCGCTGCTTCCGCGATGAAGACCTGCGTGCCGATCGCCAGCCGGAATTCACCCAGCTGGATATGGAGCTCTCCTTCGAAGACCAGGACTTCATTCTGGATCTCATGGAACACATGATGCAGAGAGTCTTCAAGAAAGTCCTCAATGTCGATATCCAGATCCCGTTCAAGAGGATCAAATGGGATGACGCCATGGCTCTCTATGGTTCCGACAAACCGGACCTTCGTTTCGATATGCATTTCTATGATGTATCCGACCTGCTCCGTGACACCGGCTTCAAAGTATTCCGCTCCGTCCTCGACAATGGCGGCTGTGTGAAAGCCATCACCGTCAAAGGCGATGCCGGCATTCCGCGTCGTGAACTCGACGGCCTCGTCGAATACGTCGGACACTATGGTGCCAAAGGCCTGGCTTGGATCGGCTTCAATGAAGACGGCAGCCTGAAGTGCCAGATCACCAAATTCCTCGGCGAAGACAAGATCCGTGAGATCGGCAAAGTCTGCGAAGCGGAAAAAGGCGACCTCGTCCTCATCATTGCTGACAAGCCGAAGGTCGTCGCACAGGCTCTGGGCGAACTCCGTCTCGAAATGGCTCGCCGCATGGGCCTCATCGACCCGAATGAATTCTGCTTCCGCTGGGTCACCGACTTCCCGATGTTCGAATACAGCGAAGAAGAAAAACGCTACGTCGCTGAACATCATCCATTCACCGCACCAAGAGATGAAGATGTACAGTATCTCCTCACCGATCCGTCCAAGGTCTATGCGAAAGCCTATGATATGGTCCTGAACGGTGTCGAAGCCGGCGGCGGCTCCCTTCGTATCTACCAGCAGGATCTGCAGGAAAAAGTATTCGAAGCCATCGGTATCTCTCAGGAAGAAGCAGAGCAGAAATTCGGCTTCCTGCTTGATGCATTCAAGTACGGCGCTCCGCCGCATGCAGGCATCGCCCTCGGCCTTGACCGTCTCGTCATGCTGATGCTCCACCTCGACTCCATCCGCGATGTCATTGCCTTCCCGAAGACCCAGAGTGCGATCGATCCGCTCACCCAGGCACCGTCTGTAGTCGCTGATAAGCAGCTGAAAGAACTGCACATCAAGACCGCTCTCAAGAAAGAGAAAGAAAAAGACCTCTTCGCAAAACCGGTCGACTGATTTTCATCAAAAGGGGCTGTGAAGAAATGAGGATTCATTTCTTCACAGCCCCTTTTTGCTTTGCTTTCATTTCAGCGATGAAGATGGTATTCCCGTATCGCAGCCTTCCCCTCTAGGGGAAGGTGCCCCGCAGGGGCGGATAGGATGACTATGGTATGAAAGACAGCTGAGATAAAGTTTCCCGGTCACTCCTATGAGAGGCACAAATCCCCGCGGCAGAATGAAAGCGAAAATGAGACGATCGTTATTTCACAGCCCCTTTTGTGTGAATCTGCCGCGGCAGGAAATGGCAGAAAAAAATACAGGAAAAATTTTATCTGCATAGTGTATAATGAATAGGAAATCACTTCGCGAAAGGAGGCATCCCATCAAAAATGAAGAAATTCCTATTTCTCCTGCTATTCTTTCCCATGCAGGTGCTGGCAGCCGATGCCATGCCTATGGCAGACGTTTTTAGGCACCCGATCGCAGAAGGTCTCTTATCCGCCGTCATCCTTATCTCGCTGCTGGCGGAGATCAAGACCGCCGGATTCTCGGGCGGGGCACTGGCAGCGGCGATCGCTGGCTGTCTTCTGATCGGAGCGAATTGGTCAGAAGGCGATCAGATGCTCGAAGCTGTCTTGTACTTCGGCGGGCTGACGCTGGTCATTCTGGACATCCTGGCACTCATGACAGGCGTAGCGGCTGTCATAGGCCTCGTCCTCCTTCTCTCCGGGCTTTTCTTCACCTTCGGCGGAGATATGACGGCTCTCTATATCCTGTCGGGTGGCGTACTTCTCGCCGGAATCGGTTTCTATTTCTTGCTCGATCACCTTTCACAAAGCCGGCTGTGGCAGAAAGTCACATTGCGAGATTCCCTCACCGGTCAGAAGGGCTTCAAGTCTTCCGCCGCTGATCTGTCAGCCTATGCCGGGAAAGAGGGGATGACGGACTCAGTCCTTCGCCCGTCTGGCAAAGTGGATATCGAAGGGCATATCCTGGACGCCGTCTCTCGCGGTGACTTTATAGAGAAGGGGAAGAAGGTCATCGTCATCAAGGCAGAAGGAAGCTATCTTGTCGTGAAAAAAGCGGATGCCCGCTAGGGCAGGTGTGATAGGATTGCCAGCGTCGATCCTATCGCAGAGGCAGATCCTCTGACTCTTTGACCCATGGCTTCGGCATATCCTTTCCGAAGCTGTAAGCTGAGAGTCCTGCCAAGCGGACTCTCATTGATTCCTGATTATAAAAAGGAGGCATGTATGGAACTTTTACTCTTTCCGGTGATCATCTTTTTCATCGCCATCGCAGCTCTGTCCGTCCTGCTGCACTTCGTGCCAATCGGACTCTGGATCTCCGCACTCGCCGCGGATGTGAATATCTCCCTCTTCAATCTGGTGGGGATGCGGATCCGCCGCGTCTCTCCGCAGATGATCGTGCTGCCGCTCATCAAAGGCACGAAGGCGGGACTTCTCCTCAGCGTGAACCAGCTCGAAGCGCACTACCTGGCGGGCGGCAATGTGGATAACGTCGTCGATGCCCTGATCGCCGCGCATCGCGCACAGATCGATCTCTCCTTCGAGCAGGCAGCCGCCATCGACTTGGCAGGACGAAATGTCCTCGAAGCCGTCCAGATGAGCGTAAATCCGAAGGTCATCGAGACCCCGACCATTTCTGCGGTCGCAAAAAACGGCATCGAGCTCAAGGTCCGCGCACGTGTCACCGTCCGTGCGAATATCGATCGCCTCGTCGGCGGGGCAGGGGAAGCGACCATCATCGCCCGTGTCGGTGAAGGCATCGTCACGACCGTCGGCTCCTCCGAAAAGCACACCGACGTACTGGAGAATCCGGATCACATTTCCCGTACGGTCCTCGGCAAAGGTCTCGACTCAGGGACAGCTTTTGAGATCCTTTCCATCGATATCGCCGATGTCGATGTTGGCAGAAATATCGGCGCCCAGCTCCAGACCGATCAGGCAGAAGCAGATAAGCAGATCGCACAGGCAAGAGCCGAAGAACGCCGTGCCATGGCCGTCGCCAAGGAGCAGGAAATGCGCGCCTATACCCAGGAAATGCAGGCGAAGGTCGTCGAAGCCCAGGCCGAAGTGCCAAAGGCTATGGCAGAAGCCCTCCAGAAGGGGAATCTGGGTGTCATGGATTACTATCAAATGAAAAATATTGCAGCCGATACCGAGATGAGAGAGAATATCTCCGGAAAGCAAGCATAAAAAAGAGAGCCGCGAATCCAATGATTCACGGCTCTCTTTTTATCTTTGGTTACAAACTTACGCTATATAGCAGTCAGTTCAGTGATCAGCCTTCAACTTTAACGTTAGCAGCCTGAGGTCCTCTTGCACCATCAATAATTTCGAAATCGACCTTCTGGCCTTCATTCAGTGTTTTGAAGCCATCAGCCTGAATAGCAGAGAAATGAACGAAAACGTCGCCGCCTTCTTCTCTTTCAATAAAGCCGTAGCCTTTTTCTGCACTGAACCACTTAACTGTACCTTTCATGGAAATTCCTCCTAAAAAAATGACTTACACTGCTCGTATTGAGCATGATTCAACAATACCATAAATTCATAGTTCAGTCAACCAAAAACATGAGAAAATGCAGAGAATACATGGGATTTCAGCGTTTATGCAAAGACAGCAGAAAGGCGGCTGATCGCGTTTGACAGGGGAGGGAAAAACAGGGCGCCGTCCCCATAAACCTCACCATTCCCCGTTCTATTATGCTATAATATATCCGATTTATGCTGCTGGAAGAGCCATTCTCTCCGGCGAAAATTTCATGTGTACCAGAGGTTTTGACTATGAATACGAATACGATTCAGCATTATCTGAGTGCGGACGGCATCCGTCTGACTGTCGCCGATACATCGAATGTATCCCTCGAAGCGGAAGCGATCCATCATCTGCCCCCGGCGTCTGCGAGGATCCTCGCGAAGGCGATGACAGGAGCGGCGATCCTCATCAATGATTTCAAAAATCATGAAGGTATCTCCATCCGCTGGATGACAGGAAGCCCTTTGGGCGCGATCCACGTCGATGCCTATGACGGGCGCTTTGTCCGCGGTTTCCTGGACCATCCGGAAGCCGGAGAAGGCGTGCCTTGTGACGATGTGCATGAGGCTCAGCTGGCAGCAGCGAAGGGACAGCTCTTCGTGACGCGCTACTCGCTCCTGAAGCTCCCATATACGAGCACGGTGAACCTGTCTCACGGAGACATTTCGGCGTGCCTCACAGAGTATATGAATACATCTGAGCAGACGCTGTCGGCCGTGAAGCTGGATATCTCCATGACCGAAAAGGGTGATATCCTGCGCTCGGCGGGCTTCATGGCGCAGCTCCTGCCAAAAGGAAATATGGGAAGATTCGCAGAGCTTTTCCGTGAGCTGGATCATTGGGACCTAACGAAGGATGCCAAGGAAGAAGGCTCTCTGGAAAAACTTTTGGTCGAAGGCCAGTTCGAACTGCTCAAAGACGGCCCTTTGACCTTCCGCTGCACCTGCTCGGAGGAACGCATCAAAGGGACACTGAAGTCTCTCCCGGAGGCAGAGAAGCAGAGCCTGCTCGCCGATCCCTCCATCGAGATCGTCTGCCCGTATTGTGATAAGAAATATACGATCGCTCGAGATACACTTTCTAAATGGTTCATGGAAGGAGATCATGTACAATGAAAAAAATCGCTTTCATCGGAGGCACCGGGGCGGAAAATTCTGTCCTGCTGAAGGACGTGACCGAGCATATCATCGAGACGCCCTATGGCGAAGCGAAGTATGAAGCCGGTTTCTTTGAAGGCAGGGAGATCATCCATCTCTCCCGTCATGGGGCGCATCACACGATCCCCCCGCACAAGATCAATTACCGTGCCAATATGTTTGCCCTGAAGATGCTTGACGTCGCAGCCGTCATCAGCACGACGGCCGTCGGCTCACTGAATCCGGACTACAAGCCGGGTGAGCTGGTGCTTCTCGACCAGTTCATCGATATGACGAAAGCCCGCGAAGGGACCTTCTATGATGGCGAGCGTTATGGCGTTGCCCATCTCGACATGAGCCATCCGTACTGTGCATCGCTCCGGGAAGCGATCCTTGCCGCCGGAAGAAAGGAAGGCATCACTCTACACCCGCAGGGGACCTACATCTGCACGGAAGGGCCGCGTTTCGAGACCCCGTCAGAGATCAAGGCATACCGCATGTGGGGCGCTGACGTAGTCGGCATGACGAATGTACCGGAGTGCCAGCTCGCCCGTGAAGCGGAGATCTGCTACGCAAGCATTTCCATGGTCACGAATTTCGCCGCCGGCATCACAAAAGAGGAGCTGAGCCATCAGGAAGTCCTCGACTGCATGGCAGAAAACAGCCGCAACATGTACCGCATCGTGACAGACGTCTTCGAGACGTATGATGTAGAGAAGGACTGCCACTGCCGCCACGCCGCAGAAGCCTTCGGAGGATTTCACGTATGAGTGCGCTGCGATCGCTTGCATGGGAAGGTGAGAGCCTCCGTCTTCTTGACCAGACGAAGCTCCCCTGCGAGATCACCTATCTACGCTGCAGGGACTACCGTGAGGTAGCCGATGCCATCCGCATCCTTGCAGTGCGCGGAGCTCCTGCGATCGGTGTCGCGGCTGCCTATGCCGTCCTCCTCGCCTATAGAGAGTGCCTTTTGTCCTCTGATATATCGGCTTCCTTTCACCACGCCTGCCAAGAGATCAGCGCAGCGCGTCCGACTGCCGTGAATCTGTCCTGGGCCGTTTCCGAGATGGAGAAGGTCTTCGATCGATATCCTGCCAAAGAAGCGGGGGATGCTCTCCTTGCAAAGGCCCGTGATATCGAAGCGGAAGATATTCACACCTGTCGCTCCATCGGTGAAAATGGCGCAGACCTTTTCCAGGGAAGAAAGGGTCTTCGCATCCTGACCCACTGCAATACGGGAGCACTGGCGACGGCAGGCATCGGCACGGCCTTCGGCGTCCTCTCCGTTCTTCATGAGCGCGGAGCGATCGAGTGTGTGTATGCGGATGAGACACGTCCGCTCCTGCAGGGGAGTCGCCTCACCGCGACTGAGCTCATGGAAGGGCATATCCCGTGCTGCCTCATTTCCGATACGATGTCCGCTTCCGTCATGCGCGATAAGAAAATAGACGCCATCATCGTCGGTGCAGACCGCATCGCGGCGAATGGCGATACCGCCAATAAGATCGGCACCTACGGCCTTGCCGTCATGGCAGCCTACCACCATATCCCGTTCTACATCGCTGCCCCGTTCTCGACATTTGACTTCTCCATCGCCTCCGGCAAGGAGATCGTCATTGAAGAAAGAGATCCGGACGAAGTGCGGAAATTTGCCGGCGTCTACAGTGCGCCGAAAGACGTCCCTGTCTATAATCCCGCCTTCGATGTCACGCCGTCCTCTCTCATCGCCGGTATCATCACGGAAAAGGGCGTGCTGAAAGCGCCGTATGAAGCGGCGATAGAAAAATATAAAAAAGAGCTGGCCGCCAAAAGCCGGTAAGAAGGGCTATCCGCGGCCACCCGTCATCCCCTCTATATGTGCGACAAAACCGTCACCACCATTCCTCATTCCTCATTTCCTATTTGAAAGGAGCCTCTCATGTCTGAATCTATGATTCGTGATATTTCCCTGGCCGACGAAGGCCTGCAGCGTATTTCCTGGGTCGAAAAATTCATGCCCGCACTGAATACACTGCGTGAAGAATTCGTCAAAGAGCAGATCTTCAAAGGCAAGACCATCGTCATGTCCATCCATCTCGAAGCGAAGACCGCCTACCTTGCGCTCACGCTGAAAGCAGCGGGTGCGAATGTCATCTGCACCGGCAGCAATCCGCTCTCTACGCAGGATCCGATCGCAGCCGGCCTCGTCAAGAGCGGCATCACCGTCTATGCATGGCATGCCTGCACCGAAGAGGAATATTTCATGTTCCTGAACAAGGCTCTCGACCACATGCCCGACATCATCATCGACGACGGCGGCGACCTCGTACACCTGCTCCATACCACCAGAAAAGAGTGCCAGAAGAACCTCATCGGCGGCTCTGAAGAGACTACCACGGGCGTATATCGCCTGAAGATCCTTGAAAAGGAAAACAAGCTGGAATTCCCGATGATCGCAGTCAATGATTCCTACTGTAAGTACCTTTTTGATAACCGCTACGGCACCGGCCAGTCCGCCTGGGACGGCATCATCCGCAGCACGAATCTCACCGTCACCGGCAAGACCGCTGTCATCGCCGGCTATGGCTGGTGCGGCAAAGGCTGTGCGATGCGTGCGAAAGGCCTCGGCGCCCATGTCATCGTGACAGAAGTCGATCCCATCAAAGCCATCGAAGCCGTGATGGATGGATTCGAAGTCATGCCGATGGCAGAAGCTGCTAAGCACGGTGACATTTTCCTCACCGTCACCGGCGACATCGACATCATCACCGAGCCGCATTTCCTCGCGATGAAGGACGGCGCCATCTGTGCGAATGCTGGCCACTTCGACTGCGAAGTCAGCCGCAAGGATCTGGAACGCATCGCCGTCTCTCACTACGAAGCCCGCAAGAACATCGAAGGCTATGTCCTGCCAAACGGCAAGACCGTATTCCTCATGGCCGAAGGCCGCCTCGTGAACCTTGCAGCAGGGGATGGCCATCCGGCAGAGATCATGGACCTCTCCTTCGCAATGCAGACCCTCGCAGCCCGCTACCTCCTCCAGCACGGCAAGGATATGAAGCCGGCCGTCTACACCCTTCCGCATGAACTGGATACCAAAATCGCCTCCATCAAGCTCGCTGCCATGGGATACCAGATCGATACCCTGACAGAAGCACAGAGAAAGTATCTGGGACTCGACTAAGCAAGGAGCATCGATATGACCACACTGATCAAAAACATCGGACTTTACCGGAACGGTAAAGTCACCGAAAACCAGAATATTTCTTTAGACGGGAAATATATCAAAGATTTCCCGGAAAACCCAAAAGACGAAGACTATGAGGAAGTCATCGATGGGAAAGGCATGCTGGCCATGCCCGGGCTTGTGAATACCCACACCCACGTTGCGATGACACTGTTCCGCTCCTACGCCGACGATATGGAACTGATGGACTGGCTGCAGAACAAGATCTGGCCGGCTGAAGACCACCTCGACGACGACATCGTCTACTGGGGAAGCATGCTTGCTTTCGCAGAAATGATCCGCGGCGGCACCACCGCCTTCTGCGACATGTACATGTTCATGGACTCCTGCGCGAAGGCTGCTGACAAAGCCGGTATCCGCGGAAATCTGGCTCGCGGCCTCGCAGGCATCAGCCCGAATGCACAAAGCGGCCTTCAGGAGAATATCGAGCTCTTCGAGAAATGGGAAGGCGCCGGAGACGGACGCTTCCATGTCATGCTCGGACCACACGCTCCCTACACCTGCCCACCGGACTACATTAGACAGGTGCGCGACGAAGCGATGAAGCACGGCATCCCGATCCACATCCATCTCTCCGAAACAAAAGGGGAGGTAGAAAACTGCCTCAAGGAATACGGCAAGACACCGATCGCCCTCATGAATGACCTCGGTCTCTTCGAGCTGCCGACACTCGCAGCCCACTGCGTCCATGTGACCGATGAAGACATCGCCATCATGCAGGAAAAGCACGTCCGCGTCGCACATAATCCGGGCAGCAATCTGAAGCTCGCCTCTGGCATCGCACCCGTCGTCAAGATGAGAAAAGCCGGCGTCACCGTCGGCCTTGGTACCGATGGCGCGTCCTCCAATAATAAGCTCGACATGTTCGCAGAAATGCGTCTCGCCTCCCTCATCCATAAAGCGAATACCTACGATCCCTTCGCCATCACTGCGACCGAAGCCATGGAGATGGCGACCGTCGATGGCGCCAAATGCCTCGGCTATGATGATCTTGGCAAGCTGGAAGAGGGCGCACTCGCCGATATCATCCTCGTGGACAGAAGCGGCTTCCACTGGCACCCGCGCTTCGACAGCGTCTCCCTTGCCGTCTATGCCGGAAACTCCATGGACGTCGACACCGTCATCATCAATGGCAAGACCGTCATGCGTCACAAAGAGATGACGACCATCGACACAGAAAAACTCTATGCCGAAGTCGATCGCGTGACAGAAAAGCTCTATGCTTTCAGCAAGAAATAAGGATAAAGAAGGATAGGCGCGCCCCTTGTATGCGCCTGTCACTTTTTTCTGCTTCACAGCCTATGATAAAAAGCCTTTCTCTTTCAAGAGGGCAAGCAGGGGATTTTTATCCTTTGAAAAATACGGCATAGTTTCGGAGAAATCCGGCTATGCCGTTTTTCTTTGCTTGCAGGCAGGTCAAATGCACCCATATAGCCACGGAAGAATCTGAAATCTGACGGTTTGGAAAAGAAATAAAAACCTCCAAGGACATGGCACGGGAGGTCTGGTACTAGATAAATACACATTTATGTGACATAATAACGCTATATGGATGACTAAGAGATGAAAAGGAGATACATATAACTGTCCCTGAAGAAATAAAAAGAATAAGACGGCGTTCATTCCTCACACAGCAAGATTTTGCGGATAAAATCGGTGTAGCATTTTCTGCTGTGAATCATTGGGAGTCAGAACGTGCAAAGCCAAACTTGAAAGCAATGATAAGCATCCATGCGTTTTGCCTTGAGAACCATATTCCTTATGAAACCATCGGGGAAACATGGCTTGATTACAAAATAGAGAAATAAAGGAGCGTTACTGTTATAACAGATAAAAAGAGGTAGAGAAAGTGACACTATTACAAGATCTAATCCAGCAGATAGAGGATCCTGCTCTCAGGGAGAGGATTCTGCAGGAAACCAATAAGCTTATAAAACAGAAAAAATTCGGACTTGTCTTCGAGGAGCATTTGCCTGAATGCACGCCTCTTTACGATGTGCCGGTTCGTGTCGGCTCTAAGGTGGCGCTTAAGACAGGTTATGTCAGCGATATTTACACAGTCTTAAAAATTGATGCCCGCAAAGTGCTTTGCGACCGTAGAGAGACGCATGAGCAGGTAACATTTGAGCTGGATGAGCTTGTAGTGGTAGCTGAATTTGGTGAGCCGATCTATCCCACATTAAAACCACTTGACAGTGTCGAAAACGCTCCGGACTCGGCTCTTTGGCATACGCTTATCGAGGCGGACAACTACCATGCACTGCAGCTTCTTGAGTATCTCTATGCAGGCAAGGTTGACTGTATCTACATCGATCCGCCTTACAATACCGGAGCCAAGGACTGGAAATATAATAATGACTACGTGGACAGCTCGGATGCTTACAGGCACAGCAAGTGGCTGTCATTCATGGAGAAGAGACTGAGACTGGCAAAGAAGCTGCTCAATCCAGACGACTCCGTTTTGATTGTTACGATTGATGAGAAGGAGTATTTGCATTTGGGGTGCTTGCTGGAGGAAATATTTTCTGAAGCAAGAATACAAATGATAAGTAGCGTTATCAGTCCAAGAGGTGCAATGCGTAAAGATATGTTTACACGTGTAGAAGAGTATATTTATTATGTCTTTATTGGAAAGTCAGCAATATCACCCTTTGGACCCGATATGCTTCAATTCACAGACTACAAAAAAGTTGATATAAAGGTTTGGGCACAGTTGATTAGAACAAGTGCAAATGGACCACGTAGTAAACGCCCAAATTTATTTTACCCTGTTTATTTTAATAAAAAAAATGGGCGATATGTTGGAGTCGGTGACCCACTGCCTTTAAATATGCCAAGAGAAGAAGCACCTATTCCAGAAGGTTGTTTTGCTGTATTTCCAATTAGAAGAGATGGACTTGAAGTAAGCTGGGCATTACAAACCGAAACTTTTAAGATGAAAATTAAAAAAGGATATATCAAATTCGGCAAGTGGAATCCAGGAGATACTACCAGAGCAATGGCACATCTTCAAAAAGGTACCATGGAACGTATAGAAAACGGAGACATAAAGGTAATTGGAAAAGATGAAGAAGGAACAGTCATTTTAGGAGAAACAGCAAAAGCAAAAAGACCTTCAAGCATATGGAATATGCCTTCACATGATGCAGGAAGTAAAGGAAAAAATATTTTGACAGCTATGCTACCATACACGGATTTTTCATATCCTAAATCTCTGTATGCTGTTAAAGACGCCCTTAAGTTTATTGTAAACGACAAGCCGAATGCCCTTATTGTAGATTTTTTTGCTGGTTCTGGAACAACTTTACATGCTGTTAATCTTTTAAATGCTGAAGATAATGGAACTCGTAGATGCATTATGGTTACAAACAATGAAGTCTCAATAGATGAGGTAAAAAAACTCAATGATGAGGGATTGCATCCAGGTGATGAGAGATGGGAGAAAAATGGAATTTCGAGATACATTACTTGGCCTAGAACTCTTTGTAGTATTAAAGGAATTGATGTTAATGGAAATCCATTAAAAGGAGAATATCTTTGCATAGACAAGTTAATGTCTGAAGGCTTTAGAGCAAATGTTAAATATTTCAAGCTAAGTTTTCTGAATAAAACATCTGTTGCTCTTGGTCGTCAGTTTAAAGAATTACTTCCAGTTTTTATGGATGAAGGGTAATGCCATTGGCAAATGTCCTGAGCTTGAAACAGACGAAATTCCTGCCATGCTGATACTGCCTGCAAATAAAATGGCAGTGTTAAACGATGAAATATACTACGCAGAATTTGACGAGGAACTCAAAAAGCACACTGAAATAGAGACTGTGTTTATCGTGACAGATTCCGAAAGTGCTTACAGAGAGATGATACGCCATTATGATGGTAAAGATTGCTATCAGCTTTACAGAGATTATTTGGATAATTTTAGAATCAACACAGGGAGGTAAATATGAAGGTTGAATTATTCGCATTTCAAAAAAGAGCCCTCGCTGATATCCGAATGAAGACAGCTGAGGCTATGGGAAGCTACCACAGGACACATGCTCCGCAGGTAGTTTCATTTACAGCACCTACAGGTGCAGGCAAGACGATCATCATGGCTTCTCTTATCGAGAGTATATTCTTTGGCGATGAAGTGTACGGAGAACAGCAGGATGCCATTATTGTCTGGCTATCTGATTCTCCGCCATTAAACGAGCAGTCAAAGCTCAAGATTGACGGAAAAGCAGATAAGATTCGTCTCGGACAGTGTGTGACAGTTACGGAAGATTCTTTTGACAGAGAAGTATTTGAGGATGGGCATATCTACTTCTTGAATACGCAAAAGCTCTCAAAGACCTCTAATCTGACAAAGAACAGTGATGGCCGTACCTATACAATTTGGCAGACTATTGCCAATACGGTAAGAGAGAAAAACGACAGGCTGTATTTCATCATTGATGAGGCGCACAGAGGCATGCAAGGCAGGGATGCAAGACGTGCTACTACCATTATGCAGAAATTCCTAAAAGGCAGCGAGGAGGATAAAATCCCGCCTATGCCTGTTGTAATAGGAATGTCTGCCACCACGAAGAGATTTAATGACTTGGTGGAGGGCACTTCATCTACTATTTACAAGTCAGTTGTCACAGCAGATGAGGTGCGTGCATCGGGACTGCTTAAAGACAGAATTGTTATCACCTATCCTGAAGAAGATGCTATCAACAATGATATGGCAATTTTGCAAGCGGCAGCAGATGACTGGAAAGAAAAATGGGATCATTGGACACAATATTGCTATGAGCAGCACTATGCTTATGTCAATCCGGTGTTTGTAATTCAAGTATTAAATGGCTCCGGCAGTAAGCTTTCGGACACCAATTTAAGCGACTGTCTGAGTAAGATTGAGGAACGTATCGGTTTTAAATTTGAAAACGGGCAGGTCGTTCATACCTTTGGACAGACGAAGTCATCGATTCCTGCAAACGGACTTGATGTTACTTATGCAGAGCCATCCAGAATATCGGACGATAGAAATATCAGAGTGGTGTTCTTTAAAGAAAATCTATCCACAGGATGGGACTGCCCTCGGGCAGAGACTATGATGTCCTTCAGACATGCCACGGATGCTACTTATATTGCTCAGCTGCTTGGACGTATGGTAAGGACGCCTATGCAGATGCATATTCAAGTTGACGATGTCCTAAACGATGTGCATCTCTATTTACCGTACTTTAATGCAGAGACAGTGAAGGATGTAGTAGAGGCTCTGCAAAGCAGCGAAGGCGGAGAAATCCCGACAGATATTTACGGTCAGACAACTTCCAGCAGAAAATTTGTCACATTGACTGTAAGAAGGACACATAAGAAAACAGAAAGCGTCTATCCTGGTCAGATTTCGCTGTTTGATTTCAATTCTAGTAAGAATGGTGATACAGATTCAAAGCCGACCGTGCCTGATTCTGATGAGAGCACTCAAGGAAAAGAAGCCATAAAAACCGATACTCCACCTATGTCTGATATTCCAACTATTGCAGGAAGTGAGAAGATAAATAGCCCTCAGTCGAATCAAGCAGAAAGAGAACCTATCCAAACGAAAGAATCAGAAAATGCGGATACCACTGGCCGTGATAGTAGTAGGCAAACAGACCAAGCATCGGAAACACACGATACATTGCAGGACGAGACCGACACTAAAACAACAGATTTATTTGACAGAGAAGATGTCATGAAGTTTATCAATGATGCCGGATTGCTCACGTATGATGTCAGAAGTGTAAGTGTCAATAATTATCTGGTATCGCTGTTTAAGATGGCACATTTGCTTTCTATGTCAAACCTTCACAAAGAAGCTATCCGTGAAGTACAAAATGAAATAGCTGAAATGATCTATTCGTACATACAGGATTTAAAATCCAAAAACAAATACGATGAACTTGTACTTCAAGTAAAGCAGTTTAAACTTGAAACACAGATTTTTGATGCTTTCGGAGAGACTGTAGCCAGTTATTCTGTGCATAATTTCTTTACTACGACTGATACTGATGTGGATCGTCAGTTCCGTGTGGCAGACAGCAAGCTTGCGAATGAGGGTATTGGGAATGTATATGGCAATAAATATATGGATGTCAATGATCCAAATGGATTTAAGATTGATGTCATACTTTTTGTTGCCGATGAAGATAATCTGAAAAAGCTGCATGTGTATGCTGAAAAGAGATTCCATGATTTGAACGATACATACCGCAGACGTATTGCAACTGTAGATAATGAAAAAATAAGAAAGCAGTATGACACTATCGTTTCAGATGGAGATGTTGTAAGTAAGCATAATTTCCGCTTGCCGGAGACCATACAGGTTCCGCACGACACGAATGGCATAGAATATAGAAATCACCTATTTGTGAGCGATGAAACAGGAACAGCTGTATTGAAGCTCAACAACTGGGAGGCAGGAGTAATTGCTGAAGAAGAAAAGCAAGATAACTTTGTATGTTGGATTAGAAATCCATCGAGAGCATCTTGGGCACTTTGTATTCCTTATGAAATAGACGGAATTACAAAAGCCACCTATCCGGATTTTATTGTTATTCGCAGAGATGAAGTTTCGGGCTATGTGATAGATATTCTTGAACCACACAATCCAGACTTTAAGGACAATCTTGGTAAAGCTAAAGGATTTGCAGAATACGCTCGGCAAAATCCGGGAGTTGGTCGCATTCAGCTAATCAGAGAATCAAAGGATATAACAAGCAAAAAATTCAAGAGACTTGACATGTCTAAGAGCGCAATCAGAGACAAGGTATCTCGTGCTATGTCGAATGACGAGTTAGACCATATCTTTGACACCGATGGATTCTTTATGTAAGCAATTGATTTTTTACAATGAAGGCGTTCGCTCAAAAAGTTGTTTTTCATCAAATCCTTTAGTCGCGCCACCGTTTGAGGAAGGCTTTGGTATAACCAAAGGTCTTGACCGCCGGGTCACTCTTCGTGCCATCCTCAAAACGTTTCCGGCGAAATATCAGCGAACAAAATTTCTTTTAAGCATCAATGATCGCCAAAAGAAAACTTGTTCGCTATTTGTTTGCTGTTTATGCAGCGCCCAGAAATCCACTAAGAGGGAAAGACCGGTCAAGGAGTCGCTGGAGGGCGCAGACTTTTTCCGAAAAAATGAAAGACCTATCCCATGGGAAAAGGAAAGACTTTGATCCAAAGCCTGTACTCCGCCATTTCATAAGAAATCCGTGAAGCGGCCGTCATTTTGTGATATAATAAGCGATACAGACAAAGAGACGCAAGTCTAGTCAATATAGAGTAAGGAGAGACATAAAAGTGGGTTTTTCTTTGATTAATATCGGTTTTGGCAATATGGCAGCTGCAGCGCGCGTGATGGCGATCATCAGCCCGGAATCTGCACCTGTCAAGCGTATGATCCAGGACTCCCGTGACAAAGGGGATCTCATCGATGCTACCTACGGCAGAAAGACGAGAGCCGTCCTCATCATGGACAGCGGGCAGATCATTCTTTCCGCCGTACAGCCGGAAACGATTTCTCACAGACTGATGAATAAAGATGTGATCACTTCTGAAGGAATGGATGAAAACTGATGGCACAGACAGCGAAAAAAGATGAAGGCATTCTTCTGGTCGTCTCCGGCCCGAGCGGTGCGGGGAAGGGGACCATCTGCAATGCTATCCGCGAGAAATTTCCGGATCTCCAGTATTCCGTCTCGATGACGACAAGAGACCCTCGAAAAGGGGAAGTGGAGGGGGAGAGCTATTTCTTCCGCACCAATGAACAGTTCGAAAAGCTCATCGAAGAAGATGCCTTCCTCGAATATGCCAAGGTCTATGACCACTACTACGGCACGCCGAAAAAGCGCGCTCTCGACATGATCAGTGACGGGAAATCTGTACTGCTTGAGATCGACATCCAGGGCGCCATGCAGGTCAAGAAACGCTATCCGAAAGGCGTCTTCATCTACATCGTCCCACCGTCTTTGGAGATCCTGTCCGATCGTCTCTACGGACGCGGTACAGACTCTGAAGAGACCATCAAAAAGCGCCTCGCACAGATCACCAATGAACTCGCTATGGCACACCAGTATGACTATATCATCGTCAATGACAAACTCGAAGATGCAGTGAGAAAGACCAGCTCCATCCTGGAAGCCGAACGCTGCAAGCTGTCCCGCAATGAAGGGCAGATCGAGACCATTTTCAAACAGTATATCAATAAGGAGGTACCCTTAAAATGATGTGTTATCCTTCTATCGACAGCCTTGTCAAAAAGGTGGACTCCAAGTACACCCTCGTGACCCTCGCCGCTCTTCGCGCCCGTGAACTGACGGACGGACAGACCCCGCTCATCGCTCACGCAGAAGGCAAGAAACCAGCGACCATCGCTCTCGAAGAGATCTATGAAGGCAAGATCACCTACTCCTTCAGCAAATAAAAATAAGGTCAGGCAGTTCAAGAAAGGCTGCCTGACTTTTTGTACGTTCAGGGTGACTAGTGACTGGTGACTTACAAACGACTTTCGGGCATCGCCCCCTATGTATTTGCGGCGAAGCCGCCACCTGAACCTTCAATCCATTTTTTAGTAAAGGAACTCATGCATGATGTTTGAAAATAAGCACATTGTTGTAGGAATCAGCGGCGGGATCGCCGCTTTCAAAGCAGCCGGTCTCGTGAGCCAGCTCCGCCAGAAAGGGGCTGATGTCCACTGCATCATGACGGCAAACGCCGCCAAGCTCGTGACACCGATCACCTTCGGCGAACTGTCTGGCAATGATGTCACTGTCGATATGTTTGCGAATATCAGCAAATGGGATGTCGAACACATCGCCCTTGCCAAGCTCGCCGACCTTTTCGTCGTAGCACCTGCGACCGCTGACATCATCGGTAAAGTCGCAAACGGCATCGCTGACGATATGCTCTCGACCACCATCATGGCGACGAAGGCGAAAGTCCTCTTCGTACCGTCCATGAATACAAACATGTACGAAAACCCCATCGTGCAGGCGAATATGGAAAAGCTGAGATCCTTCGGCTATGAATTTGTCGAACCGGAAAGCGGTCATCTCGCCTGCAACACCTCCGGCAAAGGCCGTTTCCCGGCGCTTACGACCATCATGGACTGCGCGGAAAAATGCATCTATGGCCGCGAACTCCTGAAAGGGAAGAAAGTCATCGTCTCCGCCGGCGGCACCCAGGAAAAGATCGATCCAGTCCGCTATATCAGCAACCGCTCCAGCGGCCGACAAGGCTATGCCATCGCCAAAGCCGCATGGATGGAAGGAGCAGACGTGACACTCGTTTCCTGTACCACGGCACTTCCCACGCCCTATGGCGTTAAAATGGTCTACGTCCAGGATGCCCGCGAGCTTGAAAAAGCCATGAATGCGGAATACGACAGCTGTGATGCTGCGATCATGGCAGCAGCCGTCTCAGATTACCGCCCGACCGTGCAGGCCGACCAGAAGATCAAGAAGGAAGACTTCGACTCCCTGCACATCGACCTTACACAGAATCCGGATATCCTCTATGGACTCGGCCAGAAGAAGAGGGGACAGTTCCTCGTAGGCTTCGCCGCAGAGACCCAGGACGTCATCGAACACGGTAAATCGAAGCTCAAAAGAAAGAACCTGGATATGCTTGTCGCCAATGACGTCGCCATGCCGGGCGCCGGCTTCAACGGCACGACAAACATCGCATCGCTCCTGTACAAGGACGGACATATGGAACAGTATCCGAAGATGAGCAAGGACGAGCTGGGACATATCATCATCGAAAAAATGGCAGAGCTGATGAAATAAACAGAAGGTGATGGAATAGACCCCTATCTTTCCCTGACTATACGAAAAACGCTGCGTGGAACATTGCCACGTAGCGTTTTTTAGGTGCCTCTTCATATAGACAGCCCCCATACGGAATGCCCGTCCCACGGAAGCAGGGGGATTATTTACTTTTAGAATAGATAACATTGAATTATCGAAAGTAACAATTTTCTGGAAAACATAGGCAAATTACCCCGCTTACCCGTTTTTATAGCACTTTCTTCAGATCGTAGACTTCTTTATACGAAAGTTCCAGTGCTTTCAAAATACGCGCTTCCTCCAGCTCTCCGTCCTCTCTTCAAGCTGGTCAAGGACGAGATCCCTGATGAAGGAAGAAACGATCAGATGTTGCGATGCCGCATAAGACTGAAGAGGATCTCAGTGAGACGAAATCCATCTCCGCTAAAAATAAGAAAATCCAGATCGCTTTGGGCATCTGCCTCGCCCCTTGCATAGGAGCCGAAGAGATAGATTTCCTTCACATGATTTTTTTTCGCGAGCGGTCGTACCAATAGGGCAAAAAGCGAAAACAGCAAACATATTTTCTTTTGGGCAAGCAGTGAGGCCAAAAGAACTACCGTTCGGGAAATATCTCTATGG
This sequence comes from Fusicatenibacter saccharivorans, assembly GCA_963597545.1. Taxonomy (GTDB): domain Bacteria; phylum Bacillota; class Negativicutes; order Veillonellales; family Dialisteraceae; genus Dialister; species Dialister saccharivorans_A. The sequence goes on along the minus strand of CAVBQN010000001.1, from coordinate 83,382 downwards.
CGTGAGCCCACTCACTCGTTCCTTGATTTCCTTCTTCCCCAAGTGGAGCTTCCCATCGATGATATGGAAGGCATCCGTATGAATGAGGCCGAAATCCGTATCGATCGTGACATCATAGAAATCCAGCGCCCGATAGCGGTTATGAAACGTACCAGTGATGCCACGGAATGGGATAAGACTGTAGAAACCGCCGCCGGAAGAGAAACTGCCGAAAGCTACGAGATCCTTCACATTCCCATCACAGTGGATCTCCCCATCCAGCGTGACCAGACAGTAGAACCTCGGCTCCTTGGTCGGGATACGGCTATCCAGTCCCTCCCCGTGGAGATAGATATTATACACGCGGCTATCGACATTATAGTCCCCTCGCGCCGTCACGATGCCGCCGTAGACTCGCGCCTTCACGTCCGAGAACGTCATCGCCCCGTCATCGTAGTGGATATCCCCTTTCACATCATAGAAATCCAGCGCCGGCACATGAAGCTCCGGCATGGTGACCGTCCCCTCACAGATGAGATGAGACAGAGGCCCGCGTCCGGAAGCAGTCAAAGTCATCTTATCATGGATATCATCCCCCAGCCCCATGGAAGAAGGGATCACCCCCTTCGCCGTGACAGAGACGATCGAGGGGAGATTCTTTTCTTTGAAATCAATCTCGCAGTCCGCCTCGATGCCATTCCCCACCATCGTCCCGCCGAATTCCCCCGTCTTGATGTGGAGATCACTCACGCTGCGCGTGTCGATATGCCCATTCAGCGATACGCGCGAGACAAGATAGCGACGCTGTCGATAGAAAGCCGCCATTCGACCATTATGCACCGTGATCGTGACATCCAGCGGCTTTCCCTCACGATTGAAATTCGAGATCCGATCCTCCAGCTTTTCCTTCGCATCCCCCGCCTTTTCCTGCTCGATCTCCCCCTGCCGGCGGTTGATGAAGTCCACATTCATCTCCTCATCGAAATACACCGCAAAGGCCGGACTCTCCAGCGTGATCTCCCGGATGGTCGTAGAGACGAAGTGCATCCTGAGCACATCCCACGGATCCACCTTGAAAGATCCGGACGGCACACGAAGGATGGGATTCCCCGCCGGATCATCCCACGCCAGCTTCTCGAAAGTGACACCGCCATGGATATTCGCGGTGATCGACTCCACCGTGATCGTCCCCCGAAGCATCTCCTGCCGAGAAGCCGCATAGTTGAAAAGCTCTGCCGCTCCATAGCTCATGATTTTCGCTACCAGAAGAAGCAGACAGAAAAGAGCGAGTAGCATTCCGAAGATCATGAGAAAATATCGTGACCAACGCTTTTCCTTCCGAAGCTCTTTGCGTCTCTTCTTCATCATGCCGCCCCCTTTCTATTTTACCTATTGTAGCATGTTCTGATAGAAGAATATATGTAAAAAACGGGAACAAAAAATCCCGCCTGCCTTTGGGAAAGCGGGATGGAGCGTCAGGCGTCTTGCTGAAAGTCATGTAGAAAAACGCTGATCCGATCGCAGAGCTTAATGGGATCCATGCCTCCTTGATCCCTATCTATTTTCTTACATCCTTTGGTTTTGCGGGATTACTTTCCCTTTTTTAGCTCCGTATACACTTCATCATACTGTGTCACCTCCTTTTCCAGCATCTGCCTTAGTTTTATCTGCTCACGGTAAATACAAAATTTACTGACATCGGAAATCGTACAGCTTCTCACCTGCATCCATGAATACAAGGGACGGCGGGAGTTATTTCTAGAAGCGAGCTTGTCTTTCGATAGCATTTATGCTATCATCTAAATAGGAATAAAAAGGAGATCATGATGTACAAGATTGAATTTTATGAGAACCAGCATGGCGAATCAGAAGTCTGGGATTTTCTGGAAGCCCTGCGGGTGAAAAGCAAAAGCAGCAAGGATGCCCGTATCCAGTACAACCAGATTATCTTCTACATCGACCTTCTCGCCAAAAACGGCACCAATCTGCCAATCAATATCACCAAACATCTAGAAGAAGACATCTGGGAACTGCGTCCAGGAAATAATCGGATCTTTTATTTTTACTATGACGAGAGCCAGTATGTACTGCTCCATCATTTCCGCAAAAAAACACAGAAAACACCGAAACGGGAAATCGCCCGTGCCAAAGCAGAACGCGACGATTACATCCGTCAGAAGGAGGCAAAGCAATGAGAACCTGGGAAGACTATAAAAATCATGTAAAGGCAGTCAGCGAAGAAGAACGCCGCCATATGGAAGAAATCGAAGAAGTCAGCGATGTTGTTTCCTCCATCATCCGGCGGAGACAGGAACTGGGCATCAGCCAGCGCGCCCTTGCAGAGCGATGCGACATCCCCCAGTCCTCGGTAGCCCGTATCGAAACGCTGAAGACAACGCCAAAGCTCGATACTCTCATCAAGCTCATGCAGGCCCTCGACCTGAAACTTCAGGTGGCTGCAGCCGGCTGACAAAAATCAAAATGCAATAACGCCCCGTTTATCATAGACACTGTGCCGCTAGTGGTCCCGCTGCGGATCGAGCGGTCCAGTGCCATGAGAGACGGGGCGATTCCGTCAATCTTTTCGACGGATTTTTCTTTATCCGGATCGATCCCCTCCCCTGCTATTTAACTAAGGAGCCCGTCATGAGCTCCTTTGATGTTTCCCGCGAGCGCCTGCCCGCGGAGCGTCTTGATCTGATTTTCATCAGTCTCCGGCGGCACATTCCGAGCCGCCGGATGAAGCTGTTCTTATCCATGCCGTTCTCCTTTTCAAGGCAAACAAAAAGCACTCTTCTGAATTTTCAGAAAAGTGCTTTGCAGATTTCTATCTTCTTGTTACCAGTTTACCAGTCCATTCCCATGGCTGCATGCCTGGATTTTTGCTACACTGTACATCTTACGGGCAGCCTTGTCGTGTAAAAATCTGGCTGTTTAAAATATGCCAATAGCTTTTGCAATAAAGTATGTACGTGGCGAATGAATATGTGCCTCATCTCCCCCATACGGATCAAAGACCTCCTTTATTGGTATCAAAAGAAGCCCTTCGCTGGGAATGCCTTTCTCTTCCAAGCCTTCTTTCTTGCACACGTAATCCGCAAAAGGAAAATCGTCCGACTTATTTCTGTTTTTCATAATCGGGACAGCGTCCACCGTATACTCTCCTGTCATATCATTTTTGAACGTAATATGCAGGGTAGTATTTGCTGGTGCAAAATCCAACGCATAAGAAGCATAGTAGTTTTTCCCTGTCACATCGATCCCATTAATAGAGAGGATCCAGTCCCCCGGAGCTACTTTTGCGAGTTCAGGATGATTTTCTACATCAACAGTCTCCACCTTCGGATTGGATTTGCTGAATCCTCCCGCCAAAGTAATCCCATAATCCGGGTGCGTTTCTATATCTTGGTAACTCTTCTGCACCGCCCTCAGCGCATTATTTACAAAATAATCTTTTATGTTTGAATTCGTCTGAGGAGTATAAATTTTTCCGCCGAATCCATTGTTGGAAGCTGTATAGTAGTTATGCCAGAAATCCAGATCTACCCAAGTTCCCTGACTGGTGGTCCGAAATGCCGTGTACCCAGAATAAGTGCCGTCTTCTGCATTGCCAGAAAACTCTGCATTGTCGATGTCCTGCCCAACACGGTACCAGCAGTAACTGTCGAGCGAAGCAGTGATTTTCTCATGCTCATCTCGGACATTGATATTGTACAGGAATGCATTTCGGACCTCTTTGGCATCCTTGCCGGGGAAGAACACGCTGTACATGGGACCGTACAAAGCTGATGTCGCCGGCTCCTGAACTAAGATCACCAATTTCTCGGCCAAATTTTTAAACGTATGCTTAAATATTTTCCCATTTTTCTGTGTAGCCTGCAGTTTCCAACCATTTGGTGATGCTGCTATCAGCCGCACTAGCTCCTGAGGCATTTCATACCATAAATCTTCCATGTCCTTCCACATAGGATTGCCTTGTGGAATGTCCTTCAAAGGCGTCAATACATATGATTTCTCTTTCTTTAAAATCGTTACATTACTAAAAGATACTTTCCTTTTATCCGCAGTAGTATCTTGGATATGGAGAAACCAGGCATCCTTGTCCCCCAGAATATGCTGCACTTCTACATTCACATACGTTTCCCACATCTCTCGGGCAAATTCAACTTTTTCATTCCCCACAAGCGCCTGTCCTCGCAGATAGTTGTACGAACTGCCGCTGCCATCACGATCCAAGAATGTGGATGTACTGCTCGCTGCCAAAGCAGGAGATACCGCAGCCGCCGCCAGAATTGCTGCACCAACTAACATTGCTTTCCACTTCATAATTTACCATCCTTTTTTCATTTTGACCCATTTTCAAGAAAACACCAATCTGATTTTTCAGAAAAGTGCTTTCTTATTTCTATATTGGATTACCAGTCCGTTCCCATGACTGCGTGCCAAATCTGAAGTGCCTTAGCCCCTCCACGCATTTCAGCGCCGCAGGATTCCTGTGTTGGGCGGTTCTGCGGATAAAGCTTCCCATTCTTTGCTACTCCATACATTTTGTGGGCAGCTGTGTCATATACATATCTGGCTGTTTCTATGAATTCAGATCCGTTATCAAAGTTGTGATAAATAATGTTTGCTTCAAGAGTATACCGCGGGCCATCCTGCGAAACAATATAAGCAGAATTTTCATCCACAAAAACAGAATTGCACTGATGCTCATAGCAAAGATTGATGCCATCACCAAGCTGTGTGATTTCACCTGGCGCTGTATTATTGTAGAGCCCGTAAATGAAGGCATCCGCCGAAGAAACTGCCCCAAAAGCCGCACTCCAAAGGGTAGCTGCAATAACTGCATTCCGTAAGAATTTTTTCATACGATTTCCTCTTTTCCATCAACCATTTAGTTTAATACCTGTAAGGTTCTCCGGTAATCTGCTCCATGCATGTCAGAAAGGTTTTATTAGCTGACTGCATATAACCGGAGGTATTACTTAAATCTCCCTGATGCCATTCTTCCGGTGAATATTTTTCTTTTCTCCAAGCCGAATAATACAGTGAGTTCGGATCAGAATATCTCTTGAAGAAATGAGAAACACTGGTACTCATGGTGTCTTTATCGTAATTATAATATACAACACTGACCTTAAACTCGATACCAGAATCATCCTGTCGAATAATATATATTGAACCTAAGTCCACATATTCACCAACGCCCATATGTCCGTAGACAAGCGGATAGCTGCTGTCTTCATTCAAGTATTCAGGATAAGGCGGTACATAAATTGCAGAACTCGTGATTCCTACCGAGAAAGCAATCACACTGGCAGCTAAAACAGTTTTGAGAAATCTTTTCATATATGAACTCCTTCCTTTGCAACTGTCTTCTTATGCTGCCTATATTATACTCCCCGAAAAGACTTAATGCGCCCGTTTTTTTAAAAGCATTTCCATCAGATCATCCTGCGGGCTCTCCCCTTTGTACCCGGTCGAGCAGTTCTCCTTTACCACCTGGAAAATCTCGTTCCAGAGCCTCGAGGTCTGAGTCATGTAGTTCTGGAACATCGCGACATACGGGCTCTGGATTGCCTGCCCCGTTGTTGGATGCTTGGCGAGGAAACCGTACTCCGTCACCGCCTGCTCGCACTGGATTCATCGGGCTGCACTCATCGCGTACCTTTCGAGAAGCTCCTGCGGAACGAACACGGCGCATCCGCGCTTCTCGAGCCACTGCCATGTCTTTTTGTAAATGTCGGCCGCGGGGAGCTTCTTCCCGTCCGTCTGTTTTGCGGAGAGCATACGGGACGGCTTCGGCATGTCCTCGCCCTTCAGGTCTTCCATGTTCTTGAACTCGATGACCGTCAGCTCATGCTTCCCCGGATTGCCTTCGGCGAGCTTATCCGCCAGAGCCTTGCTTTTTCGTCTTGCCCCGGCTCTGGCGCCCCCGCGGCAGGTCCCATCCTTCGCCATTTCCCTTCGTTTCACCTCATTTCCGGGGCCTATTCCCCCGTCTGAAATCGCGTTTTTGTGCGTGAGAGCCCCGCGCCGTTCGACTACGCCGGCGTTTTAGAGATTCAGGCCCCCCTGCCCCTTATTTCTATTTATGACATTTAATGTCACGTTCGCACAGCATTCATGCCATGCATTGTTATTTGTGCCCCCATCGGTCGCCCATGGTAGCCGTAATCCGGGAGTGGCATGACTTGCAGAGAGCCATCAGATTGCTGAACTCGTGCTTCCCGCCATGTGAAAGCGGGACGATGTGATGCACTTCCTCAGCTCTCGTCACGCGCCCTTCCTTCAGGCACTGTTCACAGAGAGGATGCTGGCTGATGTAGGCCGCCCGCAGTTTCATCCCTCGGCAGCCGTACTGACGTTTCTCTACCTTTGGCTGCCCATACTTCTCGTACTGCCGGTTCATCACCTTCTGGTGCTCCTTGCAGTAGCTCCCGTCCGTCAGCAAAGGACAGCCCGGATACGCACACGGATGCTTTGACTTCCTTGGCATCAGCTTCACCTTCCTTACATGCAAAAAGCCCTGCAGGTTCATGCCCTGCAAGGCTTCACTCTCAACTCTTCACGGTATCAGTATACCACAGGCAGATGGAAAAGTCGTCCACGATTTTACTCATCGAATGGGCGACCATTTCCTCTGCAGATGTCAGTTTATTTCAGATAACGGTCAAAGAAATCCGTGATAATCTTGAGCACGGGTTCCTGAACCCAGTATTTGCCGCCGTGCGCGGCACCGGTGACGAGGTAACGCTCACTCGGGATGCCACTTTTCTGCAGAGCTTGGTAGAGCAGATCGGTCTGGCTCGGAGAGACAACAGTATCCGAGGTACCGTGCATGAGGAGCATCGGGGCGCTCATCTTGCTGATGTAATGTATGGGATTGGCTGCTTCAGCGACCTGCTTATCGGCGAGGATGCCGCCGTCACGACCTCCAAATACAGGAGATCCATTGACCCAGAGGGCCTCCGTCGCGCCTGCCGAGCGATGGCGCGCCTGGACATCAGCGGAGAAGTCCGAGCCGATCTGCGTGAGATCCGAAAGACCGTAGAGGTCGACCGCGGCCTTGACATCGCTCGTGACCTGGAGATTCTCACCTCTGTCGAACATCTTCGTGCCGCTCGTCGTGCCTGCCATGGCCGTCAAATAGCCGCCTGCACTGCCACCGACGATGCCAACGCGCGACGGATCGATACCAAATCGGTCGGCATTTGCCTTAAGGTAGCGAATGGCGGCCTTGACGTCTTCGAGTGGCTCCGGAAATTTCGCCGTCGGCGCGACGCGGTAGCTGATGCTGCCGACGACGTAGCCATTTTCTGCCAAATGCATGCGGAGCTGGATGCCGTTGTCCTTATTGGCGTTGATGAAGCCGCCTCCCGTCACAAAGAGGATGGCAGGCTTCTTCTCCTTTGTCTTCGGCTGCAGGATGTCCATCTGCATCGGCACATTTGCATAGCCGCGGCTTGGCACCTGCTCATAGACGACATTCGAGATCAGTCCGATTTCTGACTTGTCCGCCTTGACATCAAGGACCTTGCTCGCCACATGACCCGGAATATCTTTTGTCACTGCGTCCACGTGTACCTGCGGCTGTGCCAGTGCCGCCATGGCCGACTGCCCTATGAACATCATGCCGCCAGCCATCATCGTCATCATCGCCATCTTAGCGATCTTTGTATATTTCGTTTTCATGAGCATCCTCCTAGTTTAATGCTATGATATAGTATCAATGTAGCACATCCGGCACATCACGTCTACAACCTATGACTACATCTTTTCTGGAAAAATTTCCCTACCGAGTAAAATTTTACACTAAGGCATCCATGCGCAAAAAATCCCGCCTTCATTTAGGAAAGCGGGATAGAGATATTCGTCGAATATGCAGGGCGAACGGAATTTCTTTTGACCACGTTGTCTCTTGAAAAGAAATTTTGTTCGTTTTGATTTATGCTTATGAAATCTGATTCTGCGATTTAATCAGCGTTTCCCTAGCCATCCTTGCTCCTCATTCCACCGAAAGTCGAAATCGTTTCCGCACTCATCATAGTATTCTTTGACGAATATTATAACACCAGTCCACATGAACATAAAAAGAGCCCCTGAAAAACAGGGGCTCTACGCAAGCCAAGGCCACGGCTATCATATTTCCAATTTTAATCATGATACGCTTCATTCTTTTGCCATTCTTCATAAGAAAAAAGCGTTTTTTTATTGATCTTCCAAAAGCGTTTATTCAACTGCCCCCACCGAACAATTACATCAAATTCTATTAGCCATTCAACTTCTAACAAACTGTGTTCTCCTTGGCTTTCCTTTGATTAGTTCGTCATACGATAAATTAGGGCGACTTTTTACTAGTAATATAATGCTTTGAAAAGTAGGGGATAAATCATAATGATGACTATAAGTCACACTTACTCGCGCGGCCAGGCATTCATTTTTATATTGAATGATTCGCTGTAATTGAATGAGCTCTTCGCATTTGAGTGAATACACTACATAGGGATCTGGATACATGCATATGGCGTCAGAAAAATAAGAGGAAGACTGCCTCCAGTTTGTTTGCATATCAGTTTCCATTTCACTTAAGTCCATGATTATACTATTTCGTTCTTTGGCTAACGCGCCAACAGACTTACAGAATTGTTCTTTATTCTTGAGCAGGAAGTCATCATTTGTATATTTCTGCTCCAGTTCACGGATGTATTCCATACCGAGATACACAGTGCCCATCCCCATTCTATTTGTTAAAAATGGTATTCCTCAGACGCCTTAAACTTATAAACCAGCCTCTTAATATCAATAACCTCTACGGTATTACTAATTACATCGGTCAGAGAACAAGTATCGAAAAAATGCGCGATTTTATCGAGTACATCAAAGGAGTCTAACAAATCACGCACTTTGGAGGCAGCCCCGACAAATGGGTGCTACCCCTCCTGCATGGCAATTTCTCCAGCCTTTTTTTCTGACAATATAGTATACACAGCAAAAATTATTGACATCATATAGAGCCATCATCGTACGCAATTCTGTTTAATAGAGCAAATCAGTTGCCATGGCAATCGCAGTCTCTAAAAAATCGTCGAATCTATTTCATAAGATGAAATTCCGGGCTCATGAAACATTGTGGAATGGCAAACTTGATTCGCCTAGATGCAAATTGGACAAACAAAGAATTACCAGAAATTCCGATAATTTGCCCTTTACCATATCTATCATGTAAGATCATCTTCCCTACTTCTATATACAAATTACGGTCCTTTTTCTCTTTAGTGCGTTCAAATTTTCTCTCACTAGATGAATCCGAAGAAGATTTCATTTCTTTTCTATTGATAACTTCTTTACAGATGGATTCCTTCGACACCCTAGCTACCCGAGTGGGATGCTTCTCTATATATTTCTGATGCTACTTCTGTCGCTGTCGTTTTTTGAATTCTTCCTCTGTGACTGGATCATACATATCACAACGCGTGCAAAAAGTGCACTTTCTTCCCCGTAGGAGACACATTTGCGTATTGAAATCTACCAGTCTGCACCTCCCCCAGTAACGCCGTGGATCATCTTCATTCCTTCTGAGAGCCTCTACGTGATACGGCGTTCCCTGCATACTTTTCATAACAGCCTCCCTAATTGTCTCATCCCATTGAAAACAATCGAACTGGCATCGCGTCCCATATTGTAAAATTGAACCCAGCCTCAATGTTCATCGTAATCTTCTTTGACAAATATTATAACATAGAGTACACGAGGACATGAAAAAAGCCCCTGAAAAACAGGAGCTTTTTCTTTTTAGCATACTTGCCTTGCTCGTATCACTTTGCCATCTGTCTCTGATACATAGCGATCAGTGCATCCTGCAGAACCTGAGAAAAGTTCACATGATTGGTCTCCGCAAATGTATTCAGCACTCTCATCTTTGTTTCCTTTACCTCATTTCACCCCAATTTATTATGCTGCCGTATGGATATTTCACCGATTCCCCCTCTATACACAGATTTTGATGGGGATATCGAAAATATTTTCGTCCGACTTATTTTGACATCCAGCCGTAGTATCCATCGTTCTGAAAAGCGGGAATCGGCTATTTTTTCTCATTCGCGCATGGATTTTACCCCAAAAGATAGAAAAACGGGGTCTCAAAAAGTCAAACGAGACTTTGTGAAAAAAAATGCGCTATTGTATCATATTTCCGGAGAAAAAACAAGTCCAAAAAATTATACAAAACGCTAGATGGTGTGGGGGTGACAATTTATCAATCAAAAGGTTGTATTTTGAAAGCACTTTGCGACTTGCATTTTTTAGAGCACAGTTGTAGAATGAAGTCATGAGCTGAGGATGCATCTGTTTGCAAATCCAAGCCGGGCGGCGACTCCGATTTCGGAATTCTAATGCGCAAGGAATCATACGGAGAGCCGACTGATGGTGAGGATAGATCTGCAGAAGGATCCAAGGCCATCGGGCAGGCCAAGATGATGTGGACCTTTCTTTCGAAGCCTGCTCAAGGCCCAATCCATGTCAACCCCATAACCCCGGAGAAATCCAATTTGACCGCACACTTCCCTGCTGCATGGGAGGGCGTGCCCCGACGATAGCCAAGACGTTCGTACTTCGGTACACTTGACGCCGCCGGCACCGATTCCGAGCATCCCCTACATTTCAGTAAAGGCGGGCGGTCTTTCCGGGTGTTTTTTTGTGCGACTTCTTCCTATATATAGCGTTTCTCCGCGGTGCGCTATACCATTTCTTATCAGAGGAGGCATCTCTCACTCGAGACGTCGATCGCAGAGGGTCATCCTATTCTTTCCGAAACATTTCATGAATATTCCTCTCTTTGGCTGGCACTGCCTGCCATGGACTTACACGATAAGGAGACCTACTATGGCGACCAATACAAAAATGCTTGAACTGACTTTCAACGTCGAAGGCGGACGTTCTATGATTCTTTCGATTCCTTCTCCGAAGGAGGATCTCACTTTGGCTACGGTGAAGGAGAAGGCGGCTCTCATCATCCCGGTTTTGGAGTCTTCCTCCGGCGCTCCCGTCACTTCGCTGAAGAGCGCGAAGATCGTAGAAACCAGCGCTACCGTGCTGGAATAGGGATTCGGAGTGACTGATATACCGCCTTCGGGCATCGCCCCGTTTCGTCATCCTGAGCGCCGAGAAACGTCATTTGAGATAACGAATGCCAGAACAGCTGCGACCTGAGCCGAAGGATCTCGGTGAAACCGTCACCTTCATTCCCCATTCCTCATTCGAGCAGAACTTTCTTTCATGAGCAAGGGGCAGCACGCCCCTTGCTCTATCTCTGCACCCATTTTTATTTCTTATAAGGAGAATACTACTATGGCTATTCAAAATAAACTTGTCGATATGAAACTGCAGATCCGCGTGGAAGATACTTCTACGGGAGAAACAAAGGTGAAAAATCTGAACTTCACACGCATCAAGTGCGCGGCCACGAATGATGAGCTGTATGCGGCGGCGAATGCGATCGCCGCGCTGCAGTCGCGTCCGCTGTCGGGCATCCGCACGGTGGCGACTGGCGATCTGGCTGATGCCGGCTAGCACTGCGACGACAAAAGCACCCCGCGCTTTCCCTTGATGGAAGGCGCGGGGTGCTTTTACTTTGCCTGAAAGAGGCTATTAAAATTTATATTCTACTCCTGCCATAAAGTTTCTGCCTAGATTGTAGAAGGAAGAGCTGGAGGTGGAAATGATGTCACGACGATCGAAGAGATTGTCGATATTCAAGAAGAAGCGTGCGTTATCGTTCGCCTTATAGGAGAAATTGATATCAGAGAAGAGCTGGGCTTTCATAGATGCATAGGGAGACTTATCTCGCGTTCTGTCGCCAAGGTAGCTGATATGGAAGGCCGTGGTCAGCTTACCACGTGTATAGTCGATCCCGGCGTTGAAGCCCAATTTGCCGTAGTAATCGTGCCATTCCCCTTTGGTTTCCACACCGTCCTTATCGATTTTGCCTTCTCGCTTCTGTGGGTGGCTGTACGTCAGCCCCAGACGGTATGAAAGGTTTTTATTCTGATTTCTTGTCCAGTCAAATTCGATGCCGACATTTTTGACATCCACATTGTTATAGGTCACGTCAGGCAAATCCTTCGTAACCGCATCGATGCTGTCTTCGATCTTGTACGAATAGAGAGCTACACGGTAGGCATTCTTACCGATGGATTTCTTGGCGCCCAATTCATAGTGCATGCCCTTTTCCGGCTTCAGATCCGGAACGCCTATGATATTTCCGCCGCCATACAATTGGCTAAAGGTTGGGAGCATGAAGGACTGCCCGACTTTCCCGTACACCATGGTACTTTCATCCAAATGATGCATCAGAACAAATTCAGGCGTGAATTTATCATATTTATTGCCTGCATCATCGGCTTCCGTCCAGGTCTGGCGGAAATTCAGGTTCGCCTGGGTCGCATGGGTGAAATTATAAGCCACCTGTCCGAACAAGGAGTGCACATTTCTATCATAGAATTTTTCCGTGACAGATGCGTTTTTGGTCTGCATATCCCTTTGGAATTCATATCCGAGCATGAAAGAGCCCTTGTGGAAATTCCAACGATTCTGGAGGTTGATCCCTACGGTCTGATCGAGATAACCGCTCTCATCATGAGAAATGCTCGATGGGTCGAAGTTTTGAGGTTTTTTCTTATTGATTTTGGCGGAAGCATTTTTCGTTTTCTGATCGCGTCTGTTATAAAAGGCATTGACCGCGAAATTATTTTTCGTATAATGAAGAGCCGTCAGATTTTCTTCTGTACTATGGATGACATTTTTATATTCCTTACCTGCATTGTCCGGATTGTCAATGCCGTTGTACTTGTAGACATAGTGGTCGCTATTTCTTCCATAGGTATGGGTGACATACAGGTCATCATTGAAATCGTAGCGGGCATTGAAATTCGCATGCTCCCCGCGTTTGATATTGTAATACAAGCCTCTCGGCGCCCCGGTTCTTTTACTGGTCGTTTCTGTGGGCGCAGAAATATTATTGATCTTCCCCGTATGATCATACGCAGCAGTGAATCCCAGCTTCCCCGCCTGGAAGGAGGCTGCATAATTCTGGATGCCATAATTGCCAAATCCGGCCTTGACCATGTTTGCACGCTTGCCCTTGGTGATAATATTGATGACGCCGCCATTTGCCTCAGAGCCATACAGGACAGCGCCCCCCCCCGCGGACGACTTCGACGCGGTCGATCGATTCGACCGGGATATCCTCGAGATTGTACCGCCCGCCCTGATTGATCGGCACGCCATCTACGAGCACCAACGTCCCTTTTTCGACACCACGAATGACCGCCTTGCTGGTCATGGCACCTTGAGAAATATTACGGGGCCCCTGTGCATGAGTGATAATGCCCGTAGAGAATTTCAGTGCTTCCTGTACACTGGTTGCCCCTGTCTTCTGCAGGTCATCCGCATGAAGGATCTCGACCGCCGCCGGTGTCTCCATATCCTTCGTCACACTGCGCTGGGCGGTGACAAGCACCGGATTCAGCTCATAGACCTCTGCTGCACTGACCCCGGAAGCACATGCTGCTCCGGTGAAAACCGCGCAGGCGATAGCCGTGGCTAACTTTTTTCTTGACATAGGATGCTCCTCTCTCAAAAAACACACCTGCCATACAGCGGAAACAAGAATTGCAAGACCACTCATCACGATAAATGATCGTTCTTCTTATCTCCTTGCTGAAAAGCAGGTGTATCTATGATCAACCGTCATTATTCTATCATATAAGGTTAATAGTTTCAATTAAGGATACTATCCTTTGATAATGTAAGTAGCTATATTTTATAATTTTATAAAATGAGCGACCCATGCCATTCTTATCCGAATAAGGGATCGGAGAAAAACGATAGCCTCATATCGAAAAGCCTTCCCCACTTGAGGAAGGTGGCGAGCATAGCGAGCCGGATAGGGTTCTAGCGGCATGAAAGCCGCACGGAGCATGAGTCGAAGAATCTGGAAACAAATTGCCCATAGCGGCTTTGCGAGGAGATTCTTCGACTCACTCCTCTTCTTTCCTGGCGAAGATGATTTCACATAGACTGTTATCGACCGCCCAGTATGACGGCTCGGGGAATACCGCGAAGCATCACCCCATCCCCTCTTTTTCTCCGCTGAAATTCAGATAGGTGTCGAGGAGCATGGTATAGATGTCTGTCGGGCTTTTCTCTTTCCACTCGTGAAAGGTATCCCTGTGATAGATGAGCCATGGGAAGGAGATGAGAGTGGTTTCTGAATGGGCGAAGACATTTTCCAATGTCTTGTGATAGGCTTTTTCGGAAATGGAGGCGCCGGCTGCATTTTCGTAGGATACATGCGGACGGCCGGCGTCATCGTAGAAGGTATGGGTCGTGGCGATGGTTTTCGCATGGAGCGTCCCGTCCTGCAGGGAGAGAGCGAGATTCGCCGTCCCATACTCTGCCCCGTCGCGGTATTCATCTGTGAAGGAGTACCACTGTATGCCATCGATGCCGTTCACGCTCATCGGTACGTAGTTCGTCATCATGACATCCGCTTCGGAGCTTGTATCGGACCATGATCTCCCGCATGGGACGAGTGCATCTTTCGCTTCATTCACTTCGTAGATCTTTGTGTATGTATGAAGCCCGGTACCGCCGCTCTCTGCGACAAGGATCTCCAGGCGACCATTCCCGTCAAGATCGCTGCACATATAGCCGACGGTGTCCATACCTGGTTCTGAGAGATCCCAGATATCACGGGCATCCGTGATGAGATGGATCTGCTCTTCTGCATCCTTGACCATCATGGCAGCCTGTATGGGATGCGCGCATGGTAGGGATGCGAGAGCGAGCAGGATCAGGCATTGGCAGGTATGTTTCCACATGGGGATCGTCTCCTTTTTCTTTCGTAATGGTGTCTGTCAAGTGATTCGTGATTTCTCCGACATGCCTCTGCTTGTCAGAAGTGTCTTCCTCCCCCGCCGTGGCTACTGCCTGCTGCGGAGCCTCCGCTATCCAAGTCCTCTGTCTTTTTCTTTCGGCGTGCGGATACGATTCATGAAGAGGAAGGTGTAAGGTACGTCCTTGTAGGTGGTGAGGCGGCAGACGGGTATCATCGCGTAAGGACGTTGTTTCCTTCTACCCTTACTATATCAAAAGGTTATGAAAAAATCACGTTCATTTTAGGGGGATATCTGAGGCAGAAGACATCCTTCTCCATGCAAAAAGATCCCGCCTGCCTACAAGCAGACGGGATCCCTTCAAAACAGATATTTTTTCAAGAAATACACGATGACGCCGGCGAGGAAGATCACAGCGCCCCATACCAGGAAGAACCAAGCAACTGCAAGCACGATCGCGAGGAATGCGATGATGCCTGCGATGTAGAGGGTCTTTTTCCACAACGGGATGGCCTTCACATCGATGAATTCGATATGGATCCCGCCCTGCGGCGCTTCCTTTCGATATTCTTCCCCCTGTTCATTCAGGGTAAGTCCATGGTAGTCCTTCACATCCTCTTCGGACATGCGTCTGGGCTCTTCATGGACTTCCGTGTAGTCTGATTTCTTATCTTCACTCATAAGGATGCAAGTTTTTTATTCAAAAGCTCATTGATGACCTTCGGATTCGCCTTGCCCTTCGTGGCTTTCATGATCTGACCCACGAGAGCGCCGACGGCTTTCTTCTTGCCGGCTTTGAAGTCCTCTACGGCTTTCGGGTTTTCAGAAACGACTTTGTCGACCAGTTCCTGCAGGGCGCCAGTATCCGAGATCTGTACGAGCCCCTGGGCTTTAACGATGTCTTCTGCCTTGCCGCCTTCCTTCCACATGGTGGCGAAGACTTTCTTCGCGATCTTGCCGGAGATGGTGCCCTTGGAGATCAGGGTGAGAAGTCCTGCGAGGTCTTCTGCCTTGACAGGAGCCGCGGATATCTCGATGCCATCGGTAGAGAGCTGGCTGGCAAATTCGCCCATCAGCCAGTTGACAGCAGCCTTCGGTTCTGCGCCGCAAGCGACACAGGCTTCGAAGTAGTCAGCGGTGGCTTTGTCATTCGTCATGAAGACAGCGTCGGCATCTGAGATACCGAAGTCTTTCATATAGCGCGCTTTTCTGGCATCCGGCAGTTCCGGCAGAGATTTTCTGATCTCTTCGATGTATTCATCAGAGACGGTGAAGGGGACGAGGTCCGGCTCCGGGAAGTAGCGGTAATCATTCGCTTCTTCCTTGGTACGCATGGACTTGGTGACGCCTTCTTTTTCGTCCCATGTTCTTGTTTCCTGGATGACCTTGCCGCCTTCTTCGAGAAGCTCAGCCTGACGCATCGCTTCATACTCGATCGCACGTTCTACGCCCTTGAAGGAGTTGATATTCTTGATTTCTGTCTTGGTGCCGAGCTCTTTCTGACCGACAGGACGGACGGAGACATTCGCATCGCAACGCAGGCTCCCTTCTTCCATGCGGCAGTCGGAAATCCCTACGTACTGCAGGATCGCACGCATCTTTTCCATGTAAGCGACAGCTTCTTTAGCAGAACGCATATCCGGCTCAGATACGATTTCCAAAAGCGGCGTGCCGGTACGGTTATAGTCGACCAGCGAATAATCGGAATCGGTGATGGAGGTGCCGTGATGGACGAGTTTCCCTGCATCTTCTTCCATATGGGCGCGTGTGATGCGCAGGCGCTTCACTTCGCCGTCGACTTCGACATCGAGGTAGCCATGTTCACAGATCGGCAGGTCGAACTGCGAGGTCTGGAAATTCTTCGGAAGATCGGGGTAGTAATAGTTTTTGCGGTCGAATTTGCTGAAGCGGGAGATCTCGCAGTTCAGTGCGAGGCCGGCGCGAACAGCGTATTCGAGGACTTTCTTATTCAGGACCGGCAGCACGCCCGGCAGGCCGAGACAGACAGGGCATACATTGGTATTCGGATCTGCGCCGAAGGATGTCTTGCAGCTGCAGAAGATTTTGGTGGTGGTCTGAAGCTCGGTATGGACTTCAAGACCGATGACTACTTCATATTTCATTCCTTGATCTCTCCTTTTGGCGCGGTTTTGGTGAATTCAGGATGAGCCTGTTCGAAAGTGTAGGCTGCCTGCAGGATG
Organism: Fusicatenibacter saccharivorans; assembly: GCA_963597545.1. Taxonomy (GTDB): domain Bacteria; phylum Bacillota; class Negativicutes; order Veillonellales; family Dialisteraceae; genus Dialister; species Dialister saccharivorans_A. The sequence goes on along the minus strand of CAVBQN010000001.1, from coordinate 66,305 downwards.
GTTTCTTCGGCGAGCGTCTTGCCGATGAGCTGCATGCCGAGCGGCATGCCGTCCTTGAAACCGACCGGAATGGAAATGGACGGTGCACCGATGAGGTTCACCGGTACGGTGCAGATATCTTCCATGTAGAGGGACAGCGGATCGGAGAAGGCGCCGAATTTAAACGAGGTGCCAGAAGCCGACGGTGCTGCAATGACGTCGCAGAGCTTGAAGGCTTCGTCGAATTCCTGTTTCAGGAGTGTGCGGACTTTGAGCGCTTTCAGATAGTACGCATCATAGTAGCCGGCAGAGAGGACGTAGTTACCGAGCATGATGCGGCGCTTCACTTCTTCACCGAAGCCCTGGCTTCTGGTCTTGATATACATATCGATGATATCTTCACCCGGTGCACGGAAGCCGTAGCTGACGCCGTCATAGCGGGCGAGGTTCGAGCTGGCTTCTGCCGGTGCGATGATGTAGTAGACAGAGACACCGCTATTGATATGCGGGATGGAGACGGGGACGATCTCCGCGCCTTCCTTGCGGTAGAAATCAAGAGCCGCATCGATCGCTGCCTTGGTCTCTTCCTTGATGCCTTCGCCGAAGAATTCCTTCGGTACGCCGATCTTCATGCCCTTGACATCGCGGACGAGGGCTTTCTTGTAGTCCTTCTTTTCCTGCGGGATGGACGTGGAGTCGCGCGGATCATGGCCAGCGATCGCATTGAGGACGATGGCTGCATCGGTGACGTCTTTGACGAGCGACCCGATCTGGTCAAGGGACGATGCAAAAGCCAGAAGGCCGTAACGGGAAACAAGGCCATAGGTCGGTTTCAGACCGACGATGCCATTGAAGGACGCCGGCTGACGGATAGATCCGCCCGTGTCCGAGCCGAGAGACCAGATGGCTTCATTCGCTGCGACAGCTGCCGCAGAGCCACCGGAGGAGCCGCCCGGTACATAATCCGTATTCCACGGATTGTGGGAAGGTCCGAAGGCGGAGCGCTCGGTCGAAGAGCCCATGGCGAATTCATCCATATTCGTCTTGCCCAGAGAAATATAGTCTTCCTCTTTCAGCTTTTCGATGACAGTCGCATCATACGGGGATACCCAGTGTTCCAGCATGCGGGAGGCCGCGGTGCAGGTCTCGCCTTTGATGCACATATTATCTTTGATCGCACCCGGGATACCGGCAAGATCGGAGATCTCTTCTCCGGCGGCGATCTTCGCATCGACCTTTGCTGCGACAGAGAGCGCACTCTCATCAGAGGTAGAAAGGTAAGCGTGGATGTCCCCTTCTACGCTGTCACGATGCGCGATGATTTTCTTTGTGAGTTCGACAGCGGAGATTTCCTTTTTCACCAGCTGTTCATGGAGATCATGAATCGTGTATTTCACTCGGCTGCCTCCTTAAATAATCTTCGGCACTTTGAAATAGCCGTCTTCCTTTTCCGGCGCATTCATGAGTGCTTCTTCATTCGTAAAAGACTGATGCGGGACGTCTTCGCGCATGACATTGTACTGCTCGACGGCATGCACGGTCGGCGCTACATCAGTCGTATCATACTGGTTCAGTTCTTCCATGTAGGTGAGGATGCTGTTCATGGAGTCTCTCATCTTTTCCAGATCTTCGTCCGCAAAGGACAGACGGGAAAGAAGAGCGATCTTCTGAGCTTCTTCTGTCGTGATTTTCATAGATACACTTCCCTCTTACTTATTCAAATTGTTGGATAATAGAGAATCCTTATCAGATTATAACACAAATGAAGCGAGCTTTGCAGAAGAAATCGGGTGACTGGTGACTAGGGATTAGTAGCTAGGGATTAGGGATTAGACGTTAGACATCAGAAATCAGATGTCTAACGTCTGATGTCTCCTAGTCTCTTAGTCGTTTATCGCTCTGCAAGGAAGATTTCTCGACTTCGCTCGAAATGACGATACGAGAGAAGGCCGCCCCACTAGCCCCTTCCTCTGGAAGGGGCAGGCGAGCGCAGCGAGACGGGGTTGGCCTCGCGTATGTTGAATAAGCGGAAAGCAGGTCGTACAAAAAATCTGACGTCTGACATCTCCCAGTCTTCTAGTCTCCCAGTCTCTTAGTCTCCAGCCCAAAAAAAAAGCAGCCCGACGGCTGCTTTTCATTTTTCCTATTACAATACCTGTGAAAGGAAAGCTTTCGTGCGTTCCTCTTTCGTATGCTCAAAGACATCCAGCGGGCGGCCTTCTTCGACGATGACGCCGCCATCAATGAAGAGGACGCGGGAGCCGACTTCTCTGGCGAATCCCATTTCATGTGTCACGACGACCATGGTCATGCCCTCTTCTGCGACTTCACGCATGACATCCAAGACTTCATGCACCATTTCCGGGTCGAGTGCCGAGGTCGGTTCATCGAAGAGGAGCGCTTTCGGCTTCATCGCGAGCGCGCGGGCGATAGCGACACGCTGCTGCTGCCCACCGGAGAGCTGCGGAGGCTTGTAGTCTGCCTTGTCTTCCATCCCGACTTTTTTGAGGAGCTGCATACCGCGGTCATAGGCTTCCTTCTTGGAGATCTTTCTGACCTTCATCGGCGCGAGCATCAGATTCTGAATGACAGTCATATGCGGAAAAAGGTTGAATCGCTGAAAGACCATGCCGACTTCCGTGCGGACTTCATTGATATTCTTTTCTCCATTGACAGGCACCCCGTCAAATGTGATGGATCCCGTCGTCGGTGTTTCAAGCCCATTGATGCAGCGCAGCAGCGTACTCTTCCCCGAGCCGGAAGGTCCGATGATGACGACGACTTCCTTCTCCTTGACTTTGACGCTGATGTCTTTCAAGACCGTCAGATCGCCGAATTTTTTGCTGATGTGGGTGATTTCTATCAGATTCTTTTCTTCTGCCATTATTTTTTCTCCAACATTGCTACCACTCTGGAAATCGCCAGCGTCATGATGAGGTACAGGACGGCAACGGTGGACCAGATCTCAAAGGAGCCATAGGTCTGCGCGATGATGAGCTGTCCGCGGCGGGTCAGTTCTTCGAAGCCGATGACGGAAACCAGCGAGGAATCCTTCAGCATTGCGATGAATTCATTGCCGAGCGGCGGCAGGATATTTCGTACAGCCTGCGGCAGGATGATATAGTACATGGTCTGCCACCAGGAAAGGCCGAGCGAGCGGCCCGCTTCCATCTGCCCCACATCGATCGCCTGGATACCGGCGCGGAAAATTTCAGATACATACGCGCCGCTATTGATCCCGCAGGCAGCGACGGCCGCTACGAATGGCTCCACGCGATGCCCCGTCACGATCGGGAGCGCGAAATAGATCAGGAAGATCTGCACCAGAAGTGGCGTACCACGGATACAGTCTGCATAGATCGCAGCCAGGATGCGCAGCACCTTCACCTTGCAGATACGCGCGATACCGACGAAAAGGCCGATGCAGAAGCCGATGAAAACACTGACCGCCGTGATCTCGATAGTGACGCCCGCGCCCAAGAGAAGGATAGGCAGTGCTTTTTCGATAAGTTCAAAATCCATGTTTCATTCTCCTTACTATATATGCATGCGTCATGCATGCTTCGATTTCATTTTATTGTACAATTTTACGGAGAGGATAGTCAATAGGAAGCCGGATTTTATTGTATAAAAATACAAAACTAGAAGCAGGAAAGCGGGCATCCGTGCGCTGTAACCGCTAGTCCCTTCCCTTGGAGGGGACAGGCGAGCGAAGCGAGCTGGGGTTGGCTTCACGTATGTCGCAAAGGCGGGAAAGGGATACGATGGAGACATATCAGATGTCTGATGTCATTCCGCCTTCCCTGGTCACCCACCTTCGCCCCTCAAGCCATGCACGCAGCAAAAAAGACGCCGCGATTTCTCGCAGCGCCTTCCTATGCCGAATTATTTGGACAGTTCTGGGAACCAGAGACCGATCTCTCTCTGTGCGGTTTCTACTGCATCGGAAGCATGGACAACATTTTCATCGATGGAAGTAGCGAAGTCGCCGCGGATGGAGCCAGGAACAGCTTCGAGCGGGTTGGTAGCGCCGTTGATCTGACGAACAGCTGCGACAGCGTTTTCACCTTCGATGACCATAGCCAGTACCGGACCGGAAGTGATGAAGTCGATGAGAGCTTTGAAGAAGCCTTTGCCTTTGTGTTCAGCATAGTGTTCTTCAGCGAGTTCTACCGGGACCTGAATCATTTTGATCGCATGAATGGACAGACCTTTTCTTTCGAAGCGGGAGATCACTTCGCCGCAGATGTGTTTCTTCACGCCGTCCGGCTTTACGAGTACGAGAGTTTTTTCAATGTTAGCCATAATAGCCTCCTTAAAAAGAATGCATTTCTGCTGCAATTTCACGCAGCTTTTTTACACGCTCCTCCGTGGAAGGATGCGTAGAAAACAGATTGGCCACGCCGCCGACTCCGGCAAGCGGATTGATGATGAAAAGGCCGCTGGTCGCCGGCTTTGCATCGGGGATGACACGATGATGGGCATAGTCATCGAGCTTCAAGAGTGCGCTGGCAAGAGCCAGAGGCTTCCCGCAGATCCTTGCACCTGAAGCATCCGCCATGTATTCACGGGAACGCGACAGGGCGAACTGGATGAGAGAAGCTGCAAGCGGCGCGATGACGATGGTCACGATGAGAGCGATCGGATTCGACCGGTTTCCGTCTTCATCTCTGGCCGTACCGAAGATCGCTGCCCACTGCGCTATATTTGCGATGTAGGAGATCGCGGTCGCTATCGACGCCGACAGGGTCATGATGAGCGTATCACGATGTTTGACATGGGATAATTCGTGGCTGATGACCCCGGCTAGCTCATCGCGGTTCAGCATGGAAAGGATGCCCTCCGTCACTGCGACAGCCGCATGTTCCGGATCTCGTCCCGTAGCAAAAGCATTCGGCACATCGGTCGGAATGACATAGAGACGCGGCATCGGAAGCTCCGCCTTCCGGCAAAGTTCTCGCACCAGCTCATAGAGCTCGGGTACCTGCGATTCAGCCAAAGGCTGGGCATTGTAAGCGCGAAGCGCCATCTTGTCTGAATTCCAGTATGTGTAGAAATTGATTGCCAGAGAAATGAGAAACATGGTCATCGCGCCGTTCTGACCACCTACGACACCGCCGATAGCCATCAGGATCAAGCTGAGCAGTGTCAGAAGCATGACTGATTTGACTCTGTTCATACAGAAGACCTCACTTTATAGAATTTTATGAATGTACGTGAAAATAAAAAATGGTCGGAACGACATGATTCGAACATGCGACCTCTACCACCCCAAGGTAGCGCTCTACCAAACTGAGCTACGTCCCGACGCTTACTACATGAAATAGGATACACAATTTGGACGGATTTGTCAAGGTGGACGGGATGAGAGGTTCAAGGCTTGCCTCTTGGAAGATGCCCTTTGTTCTTCAAATGACGCATCTCTCCTCATCCGCCTTCCCCGCCGGGGAAGGCTTCCAAAGAAGAATACCGCAAGCGTGATCCCCCGCCGTCGGCGGCCTATAATCCCAGTGCGCTCTCCCATCTTGCCCTGAAGTCAGCAAATGCAGCGAAAGCCTCTTTTTTGTTTTTTCCTTTGAGGGAATAGTAGATCTTGATCTTCGGCTCCGTGCCGCTCGGGCGTACGGCCATCCAGCCGCCTGTCTTTACCTTATATTTCAGGACATTTTCCTTCGGCAGGTCACCAATGCCGGCTTCAAAGTCCGTGACGGAGTCGATCTCCGGGAATATCTCCTTCACATCGATATCCCGGAGATGCTGCATGATGCCGCGGATCTTAGCAAGGCCTTCGATCCCTTTCAAGGTATAGGATGTGGTCTTGTCGTAGTAGTAGCCGAAGTCGGTATAGAGCTCATCGAGCACATCGGAAAGCGTCTTTCCCACATTCTTGAAGTAAGCCGCCATTTCACAGATGAGCATGGCAGAGACGACCGCATCTTTATCCTGTGCGTGCGTCCCGGCAAGATAGCCGTAGCTTTCTTCATAACCGAAGAAGTAGTCATGCGCGGGATCCTTTTCCCACTGGGAGATCTTTTCTCCGATATACTTGAAGCCGGTCAGCGTTTCTACGATCTTCAGGCCATAGCGGCGTCCGATCTCTGCGCCAAGCTCGCCGGTCACGACCGTTTTTACCATGGTGGATGCCGGTGTCAGCGTCTCTTTTCGAGTAAGACAGAGGAAGTATGTCAGGAGTGCGCCCATCTGATTTCCGGAAATCAGGACAAAGTCCTCCCCTTTTCGTACTGCGCTGCCGATGCGGTCACTGTCCGGGTCAGTCCCGATGACAATATCTGCGCCCACTTCTTTGGCGAGGGCGATTCCCATCGAGAGAGCATCTTCATTCTCCGGATTTGGCGCAGAGACGGTCGGGAAGTCGCCATCCGGCAGCTCCTGCTCCTTCACGATATGCACATCGGTGAAACCGGCTTCCGCCAGAATGCTCTGGACGGGCTTTGCCCCGCTGCCGTGAAGCGGTGTGTAGACGATGGAGAGCGGCGGCGGATTTCCCTGATACAGGGACTGCCGGAAGATCGCGGTCAGAAAGCGGGTGACGGTTTTATGTCCCAGCCAGTTCATGAGGGCATCATTTCCCTCATCTTCGATATGCGAAAGATCTGTCACCGCTTCGACGTAAGCCGTCAGTACGTCTGCATCCTTCGGCACCAGCTGCGCGCCATTGGCACCATAGACCTTGTATCCATTGTATTCTGCCGGATTGTGGCTCGCTGTCACGACCACACCGGCCGCGGCATGGAAATATTTGACCGCAAAAGAAAGGACAGGAATGGGTTCGAGTTCTTCGAAAATGCGGACGGGGATCCCGGCCGATGTCAGCACACGAGCGGCTTCTTTCGCAAAGTCAGCGGAATGATTTCTGGAATCATAGGCAATAACCACGCCCTGTGAAAAAGTTTTCGGATGCTCCTTTTTCAGATAATCAGCAAGCCCTCTTGTCGCTTTGGCGACTGTATAGCGATTCATGCGGTTCGTGCCCGCGCCCATGATACCGCGCAGCCCGGCTGTACCAAATTCCAGATCCTTATAAAAACGGTCTTCGATCTCTTTTTCATCCGTCAGACGCAGGAGCTCTTCCTTCGTCTCTTCATCCGCCCACGTCAGCCAGTCTTTATATGTTTCCTGATAGCTCATTCGTATCCTCCTTCATAAGAAATCGGTGAAGTCATATTTTCATTATTATAATGGATACGGAAATGGATTACCAATGGAAATAGCAGAAGCCGCTCATTGGTTTTGTTATAAAAGAATGCAGTATTTTTTTACAAACAAGGATTCTGATAAACAAATGTTTCTATTTTCTCTCGAATAAGGTATAATAGAGACAAGTTGAGAGCAAGAAATCAAAGAAAGGACCTTCCCATGAGAAAAAAAAACAACCCGAATGAACTGACCACACGCGAAAAATCGATCCTTGAATTTATTCGTCAGAAGATCTGGGACAGCGGCTTCCCCCCGACTGTCCGCGAGATCGGAGAGGCGGTCGGTCTGCGCTCGACATCCACCGTGCACAATTATCTGAAGCGTCTGGAACTTAAGGGCGCGATCCGTAAGAATCCTGACTCTTCGCGCGCGATCGAAGTCGTGGCCGATACCTGGCGCCGCAAGAAGATGATCCCAATGCCGCTCGTCGGAGCCGTCCGTGCAGGCGAACCGATCACCGCAGATGAACACACGGAGTCCGTCTATCCCCTGCCGGCCGAACTCATCGGCAAGGATAACAACTGCTTCATGCTCATCGTTCGAGGCGACAGCATGATCAATGCAGGCATCCATGAAGGCGACTACCTCATCGTTTCCGAGCAGGATGACGCGCAGGATGGCGACATCGTAGTCGCACTCATTGGCAATGAAGATGCGACCGTCAAGCGCTTCTACAAAGAGGAAGATCACATCCGTCTGCAGCCGGAAAATGATGAGTACCAGCCGATCATTGCCAAAGAAGTCATTATCCGCGGCAAAGTCATCGGCCTCTACCGGCATATGTGAGTTTTTAGTGACTGGTCACTAGGGACTAGGGATTAGGGATTAGAACCTCACATTCTGCTTTTTCCGAAATCAAAAAGGCCATGGATTGTATCGCATTGCGATATTCTCCATGGCCTTTTTTGATGTTTTGATGGAATGAAAATAAGTTGTGGCTGGCTGCTATGCGGGAAACATATCCTAATCCCTAGCTACTTCCTGAATACCAATCCCTAGCCACCAGCCACCAGTCACTTTACTTCCCAAAGCTCATGCGGGAAACCATCGCTGCGAGCTTGGGGCCGATCTTCGGCACGCCCTGTACGTCTTCCGGCTTTACTGCACGGATGACGACGATGGCTACGAGGTAGACCACGCCGCCGACAGCAATGGAGGCGAGTGTCGAAAGGGTATTGCTGTGGATCAGGGTAAACGCCGCATGATACACACCGAGCACGACTGCGCCCATGATGCCTGCTGCGATGAAAAGCTTCACGGTATGGAGAATATCCATCGTATAGCGTCTGTATTTATAGAGGAAAATCAGATTCAGAACAGCCGCCACACCGAAGTCCGCATTCGTCGCCCATGCTGCGCCGAGCACGCCCCACGCCGGGATGGCGGTGAGATTCCAAGAGAGGAAGACCTTCACACACGCCGAAACAACCATGTTCAGGAACGGGATCGCGGTCTTGCCCATCCCCTGCAGCACGCCTGTCGTGACCTGCTGCACGCCGAGCAGGAATACGCCGAAGCTCATGACGGCGATACACGGACCGGCATCGCGGGTCGCGTACAGCATATCGGAGATCGGAGTCGCGATGACACACATCCCGATGAAAGCAGGTATCGTGATGAGATTGGCCAGACGCATCGCCGTGTCTGTACGCGTCATGACGACATCATCCTTCTTCTGCGCGATGGCTTCCGAAATGACAGGCACCAGACTGGCCGCCAAAGACGCCGTCACTATAGTCGGCATATTGACGAGCGCCGTCGCCATGCCTGTCAGATAGCCGAAGAGTGTCGTCGCTTCTTCGACAGCAAATCCTGCCACTTCCAGACGACGCGGCACGATCAGCAGATCGATATTCGAAACGATCGGCAGCATGATATTCGCCAGAGAGACCGGAATGGCAAGGACCAGCAGTCTTTTGATGATCGACATCGCACTCTGCGGCTTGATGGAGGTATCCTGCTCAGAGGCCAGCTCCTTACGCCAGTTTCTTGTCATGTAATAGAATCCGATCAAGACAAGGATCCCCATAAAAGCACCCGGTGCTGCCCCCAGCGTAGCACCCGCAGCACCGAACTCCAGACCATACGGCAGCAGGATGACCGCGAAAGCGATCATCGTCACGACACGGACGACCTGCTCTAAGATCTGCGAGACCGCCGTCGGCGTCATCAGCTGCAGCCCTTGGAAATACCCGCGCAGCGTCGCGAGCAGCGTCGCGCAGAAAACCGCCGGAGAGAGGGCCAAGAGCGACCAGTACGCTCTCTGGTCACGCACGATGCCGGTATCGACCAGCCACTGTGCGCCGAAGAAGAGCAGTCCGCTGAAGAGGACTCCCGTCATGATGAGTGCGATCATGGAAATACGGAAGACCTTCTGTCCGCCGAAATAGTCGTTCACCGCATTTCTTTCTGCGACCATGATGGAGATCGCGACCGGCAGTCCCGCAGAAGAAACAGAAAGACAGAGCAGATAGATCGGATATGCCATCTGATACAGTCCGATCCCTTCCCCGCCGAGCAGGCGCGAGAGGTAAATGCGGCTGAAAGCACCGATGAATTTGACAATGATCCCGGCAATGGTCAGGATCAATGCCCCTTGAATAAAAGAATTTTTACGCATGTTTCACCTTTTTGCAACATATGACTCCCTGCGAGATCGACTCTTGCAGGCGTTACTATATAGTCATATCAGATTTAAGCGAAATTGTAAAGGTCAATTCGTTTCAGGGAATGTATTCCGGGACAAAGCTGTGTGAAAGACGTCAGAGAAACAGATCCGATCACGGTCATTGTTTCCCTGTTTCCCTTTTCAGCTCATCCATAAAGTCAGCCATCCAGTCTGTCATTGTCCCTTTGATAAGAGCCTTATGGATACGGAGCTTGGCTGGAGATCCCGGAAGGAATTTCAGATACGGGAGCCATGTCTTTGGCAGCTTCATCGGATCCCACCCATGCATGAAGCTTTCATCAGCCCAGGTGACAAGGAGGCTGTCCCCCTCGTCGATGATGCTTCCGATCCCCAGATGACGTGCTTTCACACGGATCTCCGAGATACGGAAGAGCTTCTCCGCCGGCTGGCTTGGCGTACCAAAGCGATCGATCACCTCATCGATGAGATCGGTGAGTGTTTTCTCATCTTCTATCGCCGCAAGGCGTCGATAGATTTCCATCTTCTGTTCCTGATTTGCGATATATCCGCTGTCAAGATACGCATCCTGACGGAACTCGATCGTGGTATTCGGCAGCTTCTTCGGTACAGGCCGGTTCTCACGGACGGCGCGCAGTCGCTCCACCGCTTCTTCAAGCATGGAGCAGTATGCCGCAAAGCCAATGCTGGCGATATTACCATGCTGCTCTCTCCCGAGAAGATTTCCGGCACCGCGGATCTCCAGATCCCGCATGGCGACTTTGAAGCCGCTTCCGAGCTCGGTGAATTCACGGATCGTATCCAGTCGTTTTTCTGCCACCTCGGAAAGCACCTTCCCCCGCCGGTAGAAGAACCACGCCCGTGCGATCTTTTCTGAACGACCGACGCGCCCTCGCATCTGATAGATCTGTGAAAGCCCCAAGCGGTCAGCATCATAGACAAGCATGGTATTCGCATTCGGCTGGTCCAGACCATTCTCGATGAGCGTCGTGCAGAGAAGGACATCATACTTTCCCTGATAGAAATCGAGCATGACTTTTTCGAGCTGCCGCCCTTCCATGCGCCCATAGGCGATGCCGATGGTCACATCTTCGGGAAGAATGCTTCGCAAATGGTCAGCTATCGCACCGATCGTTTCGATGCGGTTGTAGACGAAGAACGTCTGCCCGCCTCGCTCTTTCTCACGGAGAATGGCATCTTTGACGATATGGTCATCGTACTCCGTCACATACGTCTGGATCGCATGGCGATTCGATGGCGGCGTCGTGATCGTCACCATATCGCGGACACCGGTGAGACTCATGTGAAGGGTGCGGGGGATCGGTGTCGCAGACAATGTCAAGACATCGATGCCGGATGCCAGAGATTTCCACTTCTCCTTCTGCACGACACCGAAGCGCTGCTCTTCATCGACGACGAGAAGCCCTAGCTTCTTCGGATGCACCTTCTTATTCAGGACCGCATGGGTACCGATGGCCACATCCAGCGTGCCGCTTTCCATCTCCTGATAGATGCGGTTCTTTTCCTTGGCTGTCGTGAAACGGTTCAGTACTGCCAGACGGACACCGAAGTTTTCCATCCGTTCCTTGAAATTCTTATAATGCTGCTCCGCGAGGACCGTCGTCGGACAAAGGACGAATGCCTGATAGCCGGACATGATGCATTTGAAGACCGCGCGCATCGCGACTTCCGTCTTACCAAAGCCCACATCTCCGCATAGGAGCATATCCATCGGCATCGGTTTTTCCATCGCCTTTTTGATGGCATCGATCGCCAGCAGCTGATCTGTCGTTTCCACATAGGGAAATGTGTCTTCGAATTCACGCTGCTCGGCCGTATCCGGAGCAAAAGCGATCCCCTGCGTGATCTCACGCTTCGCATAGACGGCAAGCAGCTTTTCTGCCAGTTCCTCGATGGACTTTTTGGCCTTCGCTCGCGCCTTCGTCCACGCGCTGCTCCCCATGTCATGGAGCTTCGGCGTTTCCCCTTCCGGGCCAATATATTTTTCCAGCGAAGAGATCTTTTCGACAGGAAGATAGAGCTTGTCATTTCCCCCATACTGGATCGTGATATAATCCCTGTGAATGCCGGAAAGCTCGATGGTACGGATCCCGAGGTACTTGCCGATACCATGCGTGGCCTGCACGACATAGTCGCCGGGATTCAGATCTGAGAAATAGCGGATCTGCTTCCCCTTCGGACCGGAACGCACGCGGCGCACCTTCTGCTTCCCCAGTACATCTCCCGCTGTAATGACAGCCAGTGTATCATCGGTAAGCTCAAAGCCCTCCGACAGAAGACCATGAATCAGCGTGACCTTCCCCGCCTCCAGCATGCGGCTCTCTGGGATATGGAAATCCGAAAAAAGCGCAGAAAGCTCCCTTTCCTCCGAGGGCCGGGGAGCGAGAGAGAGGACTTTCCATCCTTTTGCGAGCAGATTTTTGAGATCCTCCATGAAGATCGGGATCTGCCGCTGGTAGTTCGTCATGGTGTGACCTTGCCACGCCACATCCCGCTCCGTATCAAAGCCTGTCAGCTTTCGCTTGAGCAGAGTGCATACGATTTCCTTATTCTTCGCCTTGCGCGCCTGTCCGATGACCTCTTTCCAGGATAGCGCCGCCTTTTTATGCGCGGCATCCTCCTTGAAGTATCGTTTCAGTGCCTCCTCACACCGCTGCGGTTCATCATAAAAGACAAGGGCCTTCGAAAGGTATGAGAAGACAAGCGCCTCTCCCACGCCCTTACCGCCAAGTGGCAGGAAAACCTGCGACTTTCTGTCTTCGATCGAGCGCTGCGTATCTTCGTCAAAAAGCCGCACGCTGTCGACCTCGTCATCGAAAAGCTCGATGCGGACGGGATGCTCTTCATTGATAGGGAAAATGTCGATGATATCACCGCGCACCGCAAAATGACCGCAGCGCTCGACCTGATCCACCCGTTCATAGCCGACAGACGTCAGCTTCTCCTGCAAAGCGTCCCATCCGATTTCCTCTCCGCTAGAAACCTGAAATGCACTCTCCTCCAGCTGCGATGGGCTGACCACCTTCTGCGCCGCTTCCACGGCTGTAGCTAGGATAATGCCCTGTCTTCCTGTCAGCATGGCTCCCAACGTCCGCATCCGGTCACGCAACCGCTCCGTACTGGAGAATGTCACCTGAAAGCCAGTCTCTTCGACGAGTGGAAAGGAATAAATAGGCGTCTCCGGCAGGAAGAAAGCGAGGTCTTCTTCCCAGCGGAAAATATCCTTCTGCTCGGGCACAACGACAATGGCCGTCCCGAAAGACTGCATGGCCGCCGAGAGCGCCAGCGCCTTCTGCGAACTTGCGATCCCCGTCAGGACCGTCGGAGAAGAAGCAGGATCCATCTCCCAGGAATGAGATAGCCGCGCCGCGCACTCTTTCGCAAGCTGTGGCCCCATCGCGGTATCCATCACAAAAGGCGGAAGCGCTACCGCAGCAGCACGCACATCTGCGATCATCGGGATCTTTTCAGTCATTCTTCTCCCTCCCAACCATACGCTGTCCGCTTGACCTCTTTCTCTCCATGAAGTGTCCGGATGCGAGATAGGATGGATGTCCCCTGATACATGAAATCCGGGCAGACATCCGCCATCGGGACCAGCACAAAAGGCCGCTCCCAGAAATAGGGATGCGGCAAATGAAGAAATGGGGTATCACTGTGGATGCCGTCACTGTAAATCAGATCCAGATCCAGCGTCCTCGGCCCCCAATGCACGTCTCGGGTGCGTCCGAACTGTTTTTCGACAGACAGCAAAAGCGCCATCAAATCTTCGGCAGGCCCTTCCCAGCTGATCTCCATGACAGCATTCAGAAAGACGGGCTGGTCGGTTTTGCCCCAAGGCAGCGTCTCATAGATGGCAGACTTCTTCTCGATATGAAGCCCCTCTGCCGCCTCGAGCGCTTGAGCCGCCTGCCTCAGAATGGCCAGCGAATTCCCCTGATTGGACCCAAGGGAAATGATATATTTTTGATTCATTTTTCTCTCTTTTTGGTCAGTGTCACTGATACATCGTCCAGAATCCCGGGAATGGGAGAACCTGGTTTGTGAACCGTGGTCGTAATCTCATCTACCAGCGGAAAAGCAGCGAGAACATCTGCATTGATGACGCCGGCGAGGCGTTCCAGCAGCTTGTAAGGGCCGCCCTCCGCCCGTTCTTTCACCATCTGGTACACCGCTACATAATTCACAGAGTCTTCGAGACAGTCCGTCTCTCCGACCTTGGATAAATCAAGATGCAGCTCCACATCGATATAAAAACGCTGTCCTAATTTCGTCTCCTCCGGCTCATCACCGTGATAGCCAAAAAAGGCCATGCGAGTCAGTTTGATCGTATCCATGCGTATCCCTCATTCGTTATAAAAGATCAATGCCCAGCAGCAGAAGCCTCACGCCCTCCCCGGGAGCAACGTCCCAAGGAAACCCGTCAGTTCCCGGCAGACAGTACTTCGATTGCCTTCTGATAGACAGAGTCGGTGGAGGGATCGAAGGGAAATCCTGTCTGCGAAACTTCAATATCCGGATGGATGCCCACCTTGTCGATCATCTTACCGGAAGGCGTCCGATACTCTGCGATAGAGATCTTGAGTGCCTTCTGCTCGCCGGCGTCAAAGACCGCCTGCACCGTCCCTTTGCCATAGGAATTTTCCCCAATAATGGTTCCTTCCTGTTTATCCTGCACCGCACCAGCCAGGATCTCAGAAGCACTGGCGCTATTCTTATCGATCAGGATAGCCATTGGCAACGGATTCTCGATTCCCTCGATATCATAGGACTCCGACTCGCCATTCTTGGTGTGATAGCTCACGACCGTTCCCTTGGTGAGTATCTGATTCGCCACATCAGTCACTGCATAGATCATCCCGCCCGGATTCATGCGAACGTCAATGATCAGTTTCTTGGCTCCGGCAATCTTCAAAGAAGCGAGCTGGTCACGGAAATCATCGGCGGTGTGCTTCCCGAAGGAGAAAATATGAATGTAGCCAATATCATCACCGGCCATTGCACTCTGCACCGTCGGCATGGAGATCTCTGACCGTTCCACGGTAAAATGCAAGGCTTCGCCATTGCGTTCGACATCGATCTCTACCGTCGTTCCTTTTTCTCCGCGGACAGCCGATGCCGTTCCTGTAAGACCGAGTGCATCCGTTTCTTTGCCATCGATGGCGAGAAGTACATCTCCGGCATCAAGCCCCGCATCATGCGCTGTACCACGGTCGAAAACCTTCAAAATGACCGGCCTGCTGTTCTCTCCCTGCCCCATGACGACGCCGATCCCGCCATATTCTCCCGTAGCGCTCTGCATGAAGGATTCATACGCATCCCCGGAAAGTACCATGGTATAAGGATCGCCGACAGAGGCAAACATCCCCTGCGATGCTCCGGCAAAGAGCGTCTCATCCTCTATCGGACGGAAGTAGTTCTGCTTGATCTCCTGAAAATCAAGCAGGAATGTAATGAGTGCCTTCGGATCATCCGTAAAGCGGAATACCGCACCTCCAGCCAAAGATGCGGTACATACCACCCCCAGCACAAAACCGGGCGCATAGTTTTTGAAAGAATGCCAGATTTGTTTTTTCATCATAAATATCCCATAGGATCGACAGCCTGCCCATTGATCTCTACTTCGAAGTGGCAGTGAGGCCCCGTCGAGTTTCCGGTCGAGCCTGCAAAGGCAATGACGGCCCCTTTCGACACGGACTGCCCTTCCGATACATTGAGAGACTGGTTGTGCCCATACAGCGTCTGCATACCGCCGCCATGATCAATGATGACGGCATTGCCATAGCCGCTGATCCAGCCGGAATAAATGACAGTCCCGCTGTCTGCTGCATGGATCGGCGTACCATAGTCGACACCGATATCCATCCCCGAGTGATAGATGGTACGGCCGAAGATCGGATGGGTACGATATCCGTAGGGAGACGTGATGACACCGCTGCATGGCCAGGAAAGCTGACCTGTGCCCTGCACATAGTTATCATCACTACCGCCGCTTTCTTCCTGCTGCGCCTGCCTTGCCGCCTCTGCCTGACGGATGCGCTCCTGAATGAGATCCTTGACAGCATTCGAACGGGCAATGAGATCCTGCTCCATCTGTGCTGCTGCCGCCTTATTGGCTTTCGCATTATCGAGGACTCTCTGCTGCTCGGCTTTCTTCTTCGCGACCTCTGCCTGTACCTTCTTCGCTTCTTCTGCCAATGCATCGAGCCGTGCCCGATCCTGCTCCAATTCGGCTTTCTTGGCTTCGATTTTTGCCTTCTGGTCCTGGATCTCCAGAATCAGGCTATAGTCAGACTGGATGATGCGTTTCAAAAGTTCCAGTCGGTTCGCAAAATCGCTGAAGCTTTTCGCCCCCATAATGACTTCCAGATAATTCAGCTGACCAAATTTATAGATCGAACGCACACGAAGGTTCAGCACCTTTTGGCGCTGCTCCAGATAGGCCTGCGCTTTGCGGATCTCTTCCTCCGTCTGGCGGATCTCCGCATTCACTTTCGCCTGCTCGTCCTGAATGCTCTTCAGACGGGCATTCGCCGCATCAAGGTCTGCCTGAATGGCTTTCAACTTGACAGCGACATCTTCGATGACCTGCTGCCAGCTCTCCTGCGAAGAACGCGACTCATCGATCTGCCCCTGAATATCCTGCAGCTCATCCTCCAGATCGTCTGCGATCGAGGGAACCACCGCCCCTGTCAGCAGCAAAGAGGCGATCGCTGCCGAAAGTATCTTCTGATGTGTTTTCATAATTACACCTTCATATACTTACGGAGCGAAATGGCACTCCCCATGACACCGATCACAATGCCTGCCGCCAAAATAATGAGAGTGGTATATCCCATAAATGGCCAGAGCGGAATCATCGGAATAAAGACAAGACCAGCTGCTGCCATTTCGGAGACGACCGTTTTATAGCCTTCCCACAGAATGAACGAAGCAAATCCGGATCCTAAAAACCCGATGACCATGCCTTCGAAAAGGAAGGGCCAGCGAATGAAACCATTGGAGGCACCGACGTACTTCATGATCTGGATCTCTCTTCTTCTGGCAAAAACCGTAAGGCGGATGGTATTAGAAATGATAAAGAGCTCGGCCCCGGCCAGGAAGATGATGAGTACGATCCCCGAGAGACGGATGACCTGTGCAACTTTATAAAGCTGTTCGATGATATCCTTCCCGTACTGGACAGTTTCGACGCCCTGATACTTAGCGACAACTTCCGCCGCTGTTTTCAGCTGCTCCGGCGTCTGGAAGGACATCTGGTACGATGCGGGGAGAGGATTGCCATTGATAGCATCGAGAAGCCCCTGCTGATCCCCCATGCGTTCACGGAAATCCTTCATCGCC
The DNA here is from genome assembly GCA_963597545.1 of Fusicatenibacter saccharivorans. GTDB lineage: Bacteria > Bacillota > Negativicutes > Veillonellales > Dialisteraceae > Dialister > Dialister saccharivorans_A. The sequence continues at coordinate 49,096 of CAVBQN010000001.1, read as the reverse complement.
TGGTCTTTGTTTGTGAATTTGATCTCCTTCATACCGGGCTGTGCTTTCAGATACTTGCCGATACCCATGACCTGATCGGTCGTGAGTCCGTCCTTCAGATAAACCGTCATCTCGACCTGATTTTCAAGGTAAGACGCCATGTGGTTGATATTCAGCACGGCTGAAAGAAAGACGCCCAAGATAAACATAGATAATGTCACGGTCAGGACGGAAGCGATGGCCATGAAGCGATTTCTGAAAAGGGAACGGAATGTTTCACCCCAGAAATAGGATAATGAACTAAACATTCAGGTCATAGCCTCCCTTTTTTACATCATTCACAATATGTCCTTCTTCGATCATGACGACACGTTTATGCATTGCATTGACCAGATCCTTGTTATGAGTGACCATGATGATGGTCGTCCCCATGTGGTTGATCTCGTTGAACAACTTCATGATATCTTCCGACGTATTCGGATCCAGATTTCCCGTCGGTTCGTCCGCGATGAGAAGGATCGGCTGGTTCACCAGAGCACGGGCAATCGCCACGCGCTGTTGTTCACCGCCCGAGAGTTTGGAAGGAAGCTCCTTCTCCTTTCCGCGCAGTCCGACCAGATCCAGCACACGCTGTACCTTCGGCTTGATCTCACGGCTCTTTGCCCCCGTAACGCGAAGAACAAAGGCAATATTTTCGTATACGGTCTTTTCGGAGAGCAGCCTGAAATCCTGAAATACAATCCCCAGCGTACGCCGATAGTATGGGATCTTACTGGATTTCAGCTTATTGATCGTAAGACCATTGACAACGACTGTGCCCTGTTCCGGCACCAGCTCATGCGTCAAAATTTTAACAAATGTCGATTTACCGGCGCCGGAAGGGCCCACGATAAAAACGAACTCCCCTTTGTCGATATGAATATTAATGTTACTGAGCGCGGTGTGTTTTGCATCGTACTGCAGGGACACCTGATCAAACGTAATCATTAAATCCTCACTTCCTGGCGATCAATGCGGCTGCTTCTTCCGCAATGTGTTCTGCGGTGAGACCATATTTTTCAAGCAGATCATCAGCCTTGCCGGATTCACCGAAGGTGTCTTCCGTTCCGATCATAGACATCGGTACCGGTTTATGGAGACAAAGTACCTCAGCGACAGCGCCGCCAAGCCCACCTTTTACCGTATGTTCTTCACAGGTCAGAATCGCACCAGTCTCTTCTGCCGCTTTCAGGATGGCTTTCTCATCGATCGGTTTGATGGAGCTCATGTTGATCACACGCGAAGAAATTCCTTTTTCTTTCAAAAGCTCTGCTGCTTTCACGGCTTTAGCGACCATGATACCGCAGGCGATGATGGTCACATCACTGCCGGAAATCGCTTCATAAGAAACGCCCGGAGTGAAGGTATAATCCTCTGGACAGATATCATCGCATTTCGCGCGGCCCATACGGATATACACCGGACCATGGTAGTCCGCTGCCCACTTGATCACAGCTTTCGTCTCAGCGGCATCAGCCGGAACGACAACCGTCATATTCGGCAGCGCACGCATGAGTGTAATGTCTTCGAGCATCTGGTGGGTCGCACCATCTTCACCGACCGTCAGGCCGGAATGAGTGACCGCCACTTTGACATTCAGTTTCGGGTAGCAGATGGAGTTTCTGATCTGTTCATACGCTCTGCCCGCACCGAAAACAGCAAATGTCGAAGCGAATGGGATCTTGCCAGCCGCAGCAAGACCCGCTGCCACGCCCATCATATTCCCTTCAGCAATGCCAGTATCGAAGAAACGATCCGGATATGCTTTGGCAAAAACCTGCGTCTTGGTGGATGCAGAGAGGTCAGCATCCAAAACTACGATATCAGGATTTACAGCACCGAGTTCTTTCAGTGCTTCACCGTATGCGTCACGAGTTGCCTTACCCATCATTCTGCCTCCACTGCTTTAATAAATCTTTCACATTCTTCTTTGCTTGGTGCCTTGCCATGCCAGCCGACCTGGTTTTCAATTTCCGGTACGCCTTTGCCCTTGACCGTCTTCATGACGATCATGGTCGGTTTACCGGAAATGGTCTTTGCCTCTTCAATGGCTTCATGAAGTTTTTCCATATCATGCCCATCGGTTTCAATGACATGCCAGCCAAAAGCCTGGAATTTTTCTCCGATAGGAAGTGAGGACATGACCTCTGTGATCGGTCCATCGATCTGCAGCCCGTTGTTATCTACGAAAGCCGTCAGATGGTCGAGCTTGTAATGCGCCGCATACATGGCCGCCTCCCAGACCTGTCCTTCTTCGAGTTCGCCATCCCCCAGGATCGCATACACTCTCCAGTCAGCCTTGTTCATCTTGGAAGCTAGCGCCATACCGCAGGCAGCACTGATGCCCTGCCCCAGAGAACCTGTCGTCATGTCGACACCCGGTGTATGTTTCATGTCCGGATGCCCCTGCAGCATATGACCTGCCTGACGAAGTGTATCCAGTTCTTCTTTGGGGAAATATCCTTTTTCTGCCAGTACGGCATAGAGGGCCGGTGCTGCATGGCCTTTGGAGAGGACCAGACGGTCACGGTCAGCCTTCTTCGGATCTTTGGGATCTACCTTCATTTCATGGAAAAACAGTAAGGTCAGGATGTCCGCGGCGGAAAGAGAACCACCCGTATGGCCGGAGTTGGCTTTGGTGATCATTTTCAAAATGTCGATGCGTACATCTTTTGCCTTGCTTTTGAGAGCAGTAAGCTCTTCTGCTGTCAGCTGACTCATTTGTTTTCCTCCTTGTGATTCACTAAAGATTTCAATATTTTTACATTCTCACAAGCCTGTTTTCTCAGCTCGTCGACCTGCTTCCATTCTTCTGGCGAGGCCGGCGCATCCAGGAAACGGCAAGTATCCTTGTACAATGTTTCAGCATCCATATGATGAATCGAGCAGGATGCTTTTCTATGAATCAGTGCCAAGAAATTATCAATTTTCGGATCATAAGAGATACCCAGAAAAGGGACATGCATCAAAGCAGAGAAGATCATGGCATGCAGCCGCATACCCACGACGACATCCATATTTCCCATGAGTGAAATGAGCTCTTCAATGCTGTAGGATTCCTTTAGCACATGGACTCGGTCGCTCTCTTCGATCTCTGCCTCCGCTGCACGCTTGTCTTCCGGAAACTGCATCGGAATCAAGACGACCGAGCAGTCCTTCTCCCGGGTGAGCCGCTCGATATAGATACGAAGCAGCTTCATCCAGCGAGAAGTATCCGCCCAGCTACGTATGGCGATACCGACCCGTTTCTTCGAAGGGTCCACATGATTCCTTGCGAGGATTTCCTTCCCTTTCTCCAAAGAAACAGGATCAAGAGAAAGTACAGCGTCCGCTGTCGTATAAATGGTGCGATGTACCCCGAGTCGCTGAAGAAATCCCTTCGACTCACTGTCACGCACCGTGATGGCATCCACATGGTTTAATACATGCTTCAGTATAATACGGATGATGCGGTAACGCACAGGACCGATCCCTTGCGAATAGAGGAAGACCTGTTTCCGGAAAAGCACACCAACAATGATGATGGTGAGATAATAGATCATGCTTTTCCAGCTGGTCACATCCTGCAGCAGGCTCCCGCCGCCACTGATCAGGAGATCTGTACGAAAAAGAGATGAGAGGATCGGCAGAATGCCGAAGCGAGGCACAGCCTTCACTCCGAATGTTCTTGCCGTATCCGAAGGATTTCCCGAGATCACAGTGATAGAGGGCGCGTTGAAGGTCTTCCGAAGCGCCTGTAGTATGGCAAGCAGCATCGCTTCATCCCCGGCATTATGAAATCCATAATAACCGGAGATCACAATATTATACTTTGCCATATCGTTCTCCAAAAAACTTCGTCAGACGGACAAGGATCATGACGGCAAAAAGTGCGCCCACCATAGAGAGCGTACCAGCGGCCAGCCCATCCAGTCCACGAATAAAGCTAAGAATAAACGGACTCCTCATGTGTGCGAAAGTTTCCACCATAGATCCCTGCCCGATCGTCACAGCGACGATCAGGAAATAGTGCAGGAGCTGCGGCCATTTCCGATAGAGCGCAGCAAGAGAGACAAGCACAGCAGGATGTCCGAAGAGGAATTCCTTCTCTCTGGGGCGTGCATACATCACATCTTCAAGGAAACGGCGAAGCGCGATCTCAAACTGCGGGACAGGCGCCCCGTTGTTACCGCTACGCCCGATAAAGACAAAGCCGACAATGGCTAGAATGCCAAGCCCTACAAGAAGTCCCAGACGAATCTGGATCGAGCAGAATTTCTTGACAAAGGAAACAAAATCCTTATCGGATGTCACAGTTTTTCCGAAGAATGGGAATTTCTGGATGTAGACAACGGAAATCAGAACCAGCGGCAACACAAAAGTCGCTTTGACGCCACGGAAATATTCCATTTCCAGAAAGAAACGGATATCACTCAGAAGACCGCTGACGAAGCAGGCTCCGATCAGCGAAAGGATCCCACAACCCCAAAGAATCATGACTGACTCGCCGAAGAGACGTCCCCAGCCGACTTCTGAAAAAGCTGTGTCTTTCTTTTTTAAGCAATACTGAAGGAAGAGAGACACAACGACAACAGGCGTGCAGACTGCCGCGCCAAGTGCCAGAAGCTGCAGAAGGATATTCACATGGAGAATCCAGTAAAGCACTTCTGCCCCGATGAGCCCCGCCGCTTCTATTGCCATTCCATACCGAGAAAGGTGCGGAATGAGCAAAAGCAGAGTCAGCACGATAAGAGATACCGCACCTGCCATAGCGACAGCGCGAAGCGGTTTCTCTGGGAAATAGGCATCCATCACAGAGGCTTTACCGACAGAAAAACCATGATTTTCCAGACGATCCCTGACGCCGGCGATGTATGCCGCATTCGTCTCAGAGAGCGTTTTTCCATCCAGTGCAAACTTATACGATGGGAAAAGATTCATACGGATATTTCTTTCAATATCTGAAATGTAGAATCGAGCCGCTGCTTCTTTCTGATTCAGCTTGATCAGCTCATCCTTGGACATCGCATAGAGACGCACCAGATGGTAATCCGAATGACGCGCCATATCCAGCAGCCCTGCCTGTGGTTCAAAGCCGAGCTGACTCTGCGCTTCGATCATGACGATCGGGATGCGACGCTGATTGAGCCCCTGAGAGACTTCTTTCTGATATTCCTTGTACCCGAAAACTTCTTTCCCCTGGGAAATGACACCACTGACTTTATCCGAAGCATCGACCGCTTGGAAAAAATCATTGATGAAGGCCTTGGGCGCATGCGCCACATTAGCCGGACGAAGGACGACATAAAAGCCATGCGATCCAGCGCGTTTGACCGTATTTGTGAAAATGCCAAGCGGCATCGTCATGAATTTATCATAGACACCAGAGACTTCAAGAGCTTCTACCCCATTTTCTGAAATCGCCTTGACCTCATCCCTGCTGTAAAGAAGCGAGAGATGGTCAGCCATTTCCTTAAAATAGGTGTTTCCATCCGCTGTATCCACCGGCTGGATATAGATCTTATCCGGCAGGATGCCCGAGATCTCCGGATGCCGCGCCTGAAATTCATAACCACGATATACACGAATGAAATTGTGATTCACGAGCTTTTCCGGGGTTTCATCATAGACCGCAAGCGAAGTCACACCATTTTTACGATACAGCTCAAAAAGCGCATCTGTGGTGGTTCGCTCGATAGCTGCACTATCCAGGATATTGTTATAATCGTAGACCATTTCAACGGTCTGGGCAGCCGCTTCTACATGGTAACGCTGCCAGGAAATCCAGGCTCCCGCCATGGCTCCGATCAGAATCAGAACGGCCAGCAGTTTGAAGACGGTCTGTTGTAAACCTTTCATTCTATCCATCCTTTTACTTTGCTTTGATGTTGAACTTGTTCTGTTTCAGGAAGCCTTCAATGAAAGGATTCAGATCCCCATCCATGACGCCCTGGATATTGCCCGTTTCAATGCCCGTCCGGTTATCCTTGACAAGGGTATACGGCTGGAACACATAGGAACGGATCTGGCTGCCCCATTCGATCGCCTGCTGCTCGCCTTCGATGTCTTTTGTCATCTGTTCGCGTTTCTTCAGCTCGAGTTCATACAGCTTGGCACGGAGCAGGCGAAGACACTGTTCCTTATTCTGGAACTGGGAGCGTTCATTTTGGCAGGCAGCGACAATCCCCGTAGGAATATGAGTCATTCGGACAGCCGAGCTCGTCTTATTGATATGCTGTCCGCCGGCACCGCTGGAACGATAATAATCCACACGAACATCTGCCATGTTCAGATCGACTTCGACATCATCACTGATTTCCGGCATGACATCCACGGCGGAGAAAGACGTATGACGACGTTTCGCCGCATCAAACGGAGAAATACGGACAAGACGGTGGACCCCTTTTTCGGATTTCAGGAATCCGTAGGCGTACTTGCCTTTGACCATGTATTCCGCACTCTTGATACCGGCTTCATCGCCCGGAAGCATATTCAGCTCCTCGATAGCAAAGCCTTCCGCTTCTGCCCATTTGATATACATGCGGATCAGCATCTCGGTCCAGTCCTGTGCTTCGGTACCGCCTGCCCCGGCATGGAAGGTAATGATGGCATTATTCGCATCATAAGGTTCGCTCAAAAGAAGCTCGATCTCCTTTTTATCAAGGATCTCTTTCAACTCATCCAGCTCTGCCTTGATTTCCGGCTCCATCCCCTGATCATCTTCCTCGATGGCAAGATCCAGAAGATCCTTCAGGCTTTCCGCTCTGTCAAAGAGGCGGGTATACGTATCATAGGCATCCTTGGCTTCTGTCGCTGCCTGTGAGATCTCGCGGGCTTTATCAGCATCATCCCAGAATGTCGGATCACTCATCTGAATATCGTAACTTGCGATTCTTTCTTTCAGCTGAGGTAAGTCAAAGTGAATCCCTTATTTCTTTTTCATGATTCAGCAGGTCTGTCAAGGTTTTTTTCAAATCTTCCAACATCTGATAGTCATCTCGCTTTCTGTTTTGTGATTATTTTTTAATACTATAAAATAAAACAGCAAATCATCAGGCTGCCAAGTGGCAGACTGATGAATAACATTTGCTGGATTATACAAACTAAATATAGCGGATCCTGATCAAGGTCCTATCCTCGATCATAGAAAATGCTATTCGTGCTTATTTTTTCTCTTCAGCCGCTTCGGTCTCCGCATCTCCATTGTCGTCGACATAATGCTCTTCGGCTTCTTTCAAATGATCCTCAGCTGCCGGAGCTTCCGGTTTTTCAAGGTGCGCCCCTTCTTCCGGATCTGTTGTAAAGCGGATCTGGATGTGATAGAGGTAAAGGATGATGGTTTCCATCATGGCCTGCTGCATTTCTTCGAAAATGTCGAACGCTTCAACCTTGTATTCTACGATCGGATTTCTCTGACCATAGGAACGCAGGCTGATGCCTTCCTTAAGCATATCCATGTCATCTAAGTGTTCCATCCACTTAGAATCGACGACCTTCAGCATGACCGCTTTTTCAAGTTCGCGCATCATAGGAGACCCAATGGATTCTTCTCTCGCATTGTATGTCTCATGAGCCATGGTTTTCAGCTTATCTTCGACTTCTTCACGACTCATGTCTTCGATTTCTTCAAGCTTCAGGTCGCCCGGAGCAAGGAAATATTTTTCCGCATACTTCAACAGGCCGGCGAAATCCCATTCTTCCGGATACAGCTTCGGATCCGCATAGGTCTCCATCCCCTTCTCGATGATGTTATCCACCATAGAAAGGATCTGGTCTTTCATGTCTTCGCCTTCAAGGATTTTTCTGCGCTGGTCATAGACGACTTTACGCTGCTGGTTCATGACATCATCATATTCCAGGACGTACTTACGAATATCAAAGTTGCGTGCTTCGACACGTTTCTGTGCTTTCTGAATGGCATTTGAAACCATGCGGCTGTTGATCGGTTCATCTTCTTCAAGGCCCATCTTTTCCATAAAGCTCTTGATGTTATCCCCGCCAAAGATACGGAGCAGGTCATCTTCCAAAGACAGGAAGAACTGGCTGGAACCCGGATCCCCCTGACGACCGGCACGTCCACGGAGCTGGTTATCGATACGGCGGCTTTCATGTCGTTCCGTACCGATGATGGCAAGCCCGCCAAGTTCTGCGACGCCTTCCCCCAGAGAAATATCGGTGCCTCGGCCTGCCATGTTCGTCGCGATCGTGACCGCGCCCTTCTGACCAGCCAGCGCAACAATGGCTGCTTCTCGCTCATGGTACTTCGCATTCAGGACAGAGTGCGGAATGTTCGCCTGATCAAGCATATGCGAAAGTTCTTCAGACTGCTCGATAGATGTCGTGCCGATCAGCATTGGCTGCCCCGTCGCATGACGGCGCTCTACTTCTCTGACGACCGCTTTATACTTACCGCGTTTGTTCTTGAAAATGACATCCGGCAGATCCTTACGCTGGATCGGCTTGTTCGTCGGTACCTGAAGGACTGGCAGCCCATAAATTTTAATGAATTCCTGTTCTTCCGTCTTCGCCGTACCGGTCATACCTGCCAGCTTGTCATACATACGGAAATAGTTCTGGAAAGTGATCGTCGCTAGCGTCTGGCTTTCACGCTGCACTTCAAGCCCTTCCTTGGCTTCGATCGCCTGATGCAGACCATCGGAATAGCGGCGGCCATACATGAGACGGCCGGTGAATTCATCAACGATAACGACTTCCCCGTCCTTGACTACATAGTCTTTATCGCGGGTCATCATGGTCTGTGCACGGAGTGCTTGGACAAAGAGATGATTCAGCTCCAGATTCTCTGCATCATAGAGGTTCTCTACATGCAGCAGCTTTTCCATCTTTGCCACACCGGCTTCAGTCGGTGCTACCGTCTTCTGCTTCTCATCGATGGTGTAGTCTTCCTCTTTTTTCAGCTGTGGGACGAGTTTGGCGACGGTGTAGTAGGCATCTGTCGATTTCTGCCCCGGACCGGAAATGATCAGCGGTGTACGGGCTTCATCGATCAGGATGGAGTCCACCTCATCGATCAGGCAATAGTGCAGCGGGCGCTGTACCATCTGATCGAGGGAAGTGACCATGTTATCACGCAGGTAATCAAAACCGAATTCATTATTTGTTCCGTAGGTGATATCCGAATTGTATGCGATTTTTCTCTGGTTGAAATCCAGATCATGAATAATAAGGCCGACGGAGAGACCCAGAAATTTGTATACCTGTCCCATCCATTCGCTGTCTCGTTTCGCCAAATAATCATTGACGGTAATAACGTGGACACCCTTTCCTTCCAGCGCATTCAGATAGACTGGTGCCGTAGCGACCAGCGTCTTGCCTTCACCGGTACACATCTCAGCGATGTTACCGCGGTGCAGAATAATACCGCCAATCAGCTGGGTATCGAAGTGACGCATACCCAGCACGCGGCGAGAGGCTTCACGAATGACCGCAAAAGCCTCCGGTAGGATATCATCCAGTGTTTCACCCTTGGCAAGACGTGCTTTGAATTCATTGGTTTTGTTTGCGAGAGAAGAATCGCTCAGCTTCTTCAGACCATCCTCCAAAGGATTGATCTGTTGCTCTACAATTTTACGGATCTTTTTGATTTCCTTCTCATTGGATCCATTGAAGAGTCTGTCAAAAAACTTATCAAACATGGACACAGCTCCTTTTATAGTACAAGCGTTGTAAAAGCGATGGTAAAAGAAATCAGGAAGGAGGCCCCGATACAAGCATGACCGAGTAAACTCACAAGAATATTCATTTCTTTTTATACCATCAGTAATTCTATACCTACATACTATTTCATTTTAACAAACTCGTAGGCTATAGTCAAAAAAGGAGCGGAAATTTCCGCTCCTTTTTTATAAAAATCAGCTTTTCTTATTTTTCAGCATCGATCAGGCCATATTTGCCATCATCTCTGCGATATACGACAGCCATCGCTTCCGTATCCGAATTGAAGAACATGAAGAAGTTGTGTCCCAGAAGATTCATCTGCAGAATGGCTTCTTCCGGCGACATCGGGCTGATATTGAAGTGCTTCGTCTTCACGATCTCAAAATCAGCATCCGCCTGTGCAGCGATCGGTTCTTTTTCCAGAACAAACTGACGGGACAATGTATTCTTTTCTTTGAATTTCTTTGCCAGACGAGTCTTATACTTATGAATCTGACGTTCCACCTTGTCGAAAACGAGATCGATAGATTTGTACATATCATCAGATTTTTCGACACCACGAAGAATGACGCCGTCTACGAAAACTGTAGTTTCACAAGTTTTGGTCATATTGGAAATACGGAGTAATACATTAATCTTTATCGGTTTATCGAAGTACCTCTGGATCTTACCTGTATGCTTTTCTACATAGGAATGCAGCGCATCAGTCATTTCAAGATTCTTGCCTCTAACTGTTAATTCCATAATGAAATCCTCCTTTCGTGAATAAGCTCTTGCTTATCCTTCTATGTATATTATACATGATATCTCATTTTTATCAAATCAAAAAATTCTATAGGACTCGACGAAAAGTCATGGATTGACAGAATAGGGTTTATACGAACGTGTGAATAATGTGTATAAAAGAGAAACTTCGAGATCCGGATCTGGCGACGATCGTCAGAAAAGCGGAAAAGTCAGAAGCCATCAGATGCAAAGCAGAGGCAGATCCAACAGGCTGCAAAGATACAACATTCACCGATTTTTCCCCCCTTACGTCTCAAAGCCAAAAATCTTCATCAGTAAACCTTGAAATCATTTAAAAAGCAGCCCCCCATTCCCATGAGGTACTGCTTTTTATTGAAGGAAGCGCTGCTTAAATCGTTATCCGCGTTTCCTTAAAACTCTATTCCTTTTCTTGCACGGATGCCTTTCTGGAAAGCGTGCTTCACAAGCGTCATCTCAGTCACTGTATCTGCAAGATCGATAAGCTGCTGCTCGGCATAGCGTCCCGTCAGGATCATATTGAGGCGCTCCGGTCTTTTCTGAATGAGCTCCGCTACTTCACCTGCAGAAATCATGCCAAAGTGAATGGCATAATTGATCTCATCTAAAACAATAAGATCCCATGCATCACTCATGACTTCTTTTTCGACCATCTGCCAGGCTTCCTTAGCCAGTGCCGCTTTCCGCCGGAATTCTTCTTCACTTTCTTTATCCTTATTATGGAAGACGAAGCCGTCCCCCATCGGCCGGATCTGGATGCGGTCATTTCCCTCACCCAAAGTCTCAACAGCTTTCAACTCACCATACTTCCAGGCTCCCTTGATGAATTGAAGGATTAGCACCTTCTGGCCATCTCCCCAGGCGCGGATCGCTGTCCCCAGGGCCGCCGTAGTTTTTCCTTTACCGGTCCCTGTATTGATCAGAACCAGTCCTTTTTGTACAGTCATAGATTTGCCCTCATAAAAAGCATACATGATGCATCAGCTTCTGCGATTCCACCGGAAAAGTACCATGCCCAATCGTAAACTGCGTACCTCTCGATGAAACCATCCTATTTGCGGCTCTTCTTAAAGGCCTCACACGATGCAATCCATTTTTCTGCAGCTGTTGGATTTCCATCAAAGGAAAGGTGCAGATAGCTTGCCAGTACATTATCCTTTGCATAGCCCTCGACGTGCCCTGTCTTCTGCCGTGTCCCCTGAAGAGTATATGCCCAGGGGAAATCCTCTCCGCAGGAAAGGGTGGAGAAATGAAACTCATGCCCCTTCAGGAGATCCCCTTGATCTGCTATAACGCTCTTTCTAAGAGCCTTGCCAGTCACATAGCCCACACGCTGGAGTTTCTTCTGCATCTCGCAAACTCCGGGGACAAGGCCGACCATCTCATAGGAGTCTCCGTCAAAGCCTTGGATCTTCTCGCAAAGGTACATCAACCCGCCGCATTCTGCATAGATTGGCATGCCGCATGCAGCCGCTTCCCGAATAGATGCTTTCATAGTCGTGTTTTCGACCAACTCATGAAGAAACATCTCTGGAAAACCACCGCCGAAGATCAGACCATCGACGTCAGGAATGCTGGAATCCCGGAGCGGACTAAAATCGACAAGCTCTGCGCCTTGCCGTTCGAGCGCTTCGAGACTGGCCGGATAATAAAAAGAAAAAGCTTCATCCCGCGCCACGCCGATGCGTACATTTTTAACTTTGAGTTTTGTTTCGCTTTTCTCGACTTCCAGCAGAGGAGCCTGCCTTGCCACGTCCAAGACTGCCTCTGTATCTACCCATTTCCCAGCAGCTTCTCCCATGTGCTCAATGAGCGCCTGCGTTTCAATTTCCGTCACAGGAGTAAGGCCCAAATGACGCTCCGGTGTCTGCAATGCATCATCCCGGTGGAAAGCCCCCAGTACAGGCATGTGGATCTTCTCCATGACCTCGCGCACCATCGCTTCATGTCGGTCTGTGCCCAGACGATTCAGGATGACCCCTGCGATATGGACATCCGGATCATATTCCCTAAAGCCAAGCGCCGTCGCAGCGATGCTGTAACCAACCGATTTGCAGTCGAGTACAAGCACCACAGGTGCCTTGAGTTTCTTTGCAATATCCGCAGTCGAGCTGATGCCATTCGCACCACCATCATAGAGCCCCATAACTCCTTCGATAATGGAAATATCCGCCCCTTTCGACAACGAGGCAAATGTCGGTACCAATCGGTCCGGCGGTGTCATCCAGGTATCCAAATTATAGGAATTTCGCCCGGCCGCCTTTCCATGAAATCCGGGATCAATATAGTCCGGACCTACTTTGAAAGGCTGTACAGCATATCCCTTGGAATGAAAATAAGCTAAGAGTCCGGTCACGATGGTCGTCTTTCCGACACCGCTGTTCGTACCGGCGATCACAATCCTTGGACGAGCGATAGATTCCATATTTATTTATCCTTTTTGGCAATGATGGTAGACAGATAATTGGGCTTATAATCTGCCGGAAGTCCGCCGATATCACGAATGACGATCTCATCAGGAAGTCCTGCGCGCGATACCATGACAGAACGCTCAAGCATGTGATGCTTTCTAAGCTCTTCCTGCACGAAAGCAAAGCTCTTGTATACTTTCATGATCACCGCATTATCGCAGGCAGCCAGTGCCTGATCAAATTTCTTCGGGTCGCAGGTCGCCGGAATGATGAGGACATTTTCCTCCCATTCTGTCACAGGCAGCCCGATATAGGATGCAATGCCGAGAAAAGCAGGGATCCCCGGAATCGTCTCGACTTCATATTCTTCAGAGTCTTTGAACTCATTGAAAATATACATATATGTGCTGTAGAGCATCGGATCACCCAGAGTCAGGAAAACCAGATTCTTCCCTTCGTCCAATTTTTCCTGAATCAGCTTGCGGTTGATTTCCCACTGCTTATTCACAGCCTCCATGTCAGTATTCATCTGGAAGACCATCGGGAAAATTTCAACGGTATCCGGGATATAGGGCTTTGCGATATTAAAAGCAACAGACCCTTCCTTTTTCTCCGTCTTTGGTGTGATGATCATATCTGCCTGCTCGATAGCTTCGACCGCCTTGACAGTCAGAAGTTTTGAATCTCCCGGACCTACACCGATGCCATATAATTTACCTTTTTTCATCATAAACCTCCTCAAAATGATTATGAAACAGTTATAGGGAAAGGGTTCCCCTTAAAAATTGCTGTTATGTACCATTTTATTGTACCATATTTTGTTAGAAATTGATATGAAAGTGCACAGAGGCTCGCGAATTGTCAAGTTCTGCAGAATATAGAAACTTCATGACTGCCCGATTCCGCTTGTGTATCGTCATGATATCGCAGAAATCTCCATTTACAAAAAGTGATATAAATAAAAAAACAAGTATTATATATTATGTTATTTATGAAGAAAAACTATTGTATATGGCATTCGAAACTGTTACCATGAAGAAAACATGAAATTCGTCAAAGCGCGGCACTTCATAGCCGCACGCAAAGGAGCTTTCTATGACAGCCTTTCTTATCAACTGGTACCCGCTGCTGTGCCTTCTTTTTATTGCCATCGGCTACGGGATTTCTTTTTGGAAAAAGAAATCCCCCTTCGCAGCCATTCTTCTGCTATACGCGATTCTCTTTTTCAGTCTTTATGCCTTTCTGCAGGTTCTTCACGCAGACAGCGTCGCACCCTTCTGCTTTACCGGTGTCATGCTCATCGATCTGCTCTTCTGGAATGAAAAAAGATGATACAGGCAGGTGGACAGAAAATGCGTCTATGAGCATGCTCTCTCTTGACCCTTTATCCCATATGTTATACTAATAAGGTATTAAAATCAAAAGAATAAGGAGGCCTTTATGAATATTCTTGTCACCGGTGGTGCCGGCTATATCGGTTCCCACACGGTCCGCGCACTGGCAGCTGCCGAAGGACTGACGCCAGTGGTTTTCGACAATCTCTCCACAGGGCATGCAGAGTCCGTGCCTGAAGGTGTGACACTCGTCAAAGGTGACATTCACGACATTGATTTCGTCGCTAAAACCCTCGAAACATATAAAATCGACGGTGTCATCCATTTCGCAGCCTATTCACTTGTCGGAGAATCCATGGTGGATCCTGCCAAGTATTATACAAATAACGTCGAAGGGACGCTCCACCTGCTTCTTGGCATGCAGAAAGCAGGCGTCTCCAAGATCGTATTCTCTTCCACGGCCGCGGTATACGGCGAACCCGAAAAAACGCCGATTGAAGAAGATTTCCCGCATAATCCGACCAATGTCTATGGACGCACAAAGCTCGTCATAGAGCATATGATGCGCGATTTTACGAATGCCTACGGTCTCTCTTATGTGGCTCTGCGCTACTTCAATGCTGCCGGTGCTGCGCTGGACGGCACGATCGGGGAGGATCATAATCCGGAGTCTCACCTGATCCCTCTCATTCTGAAAACCGCACAGGGGGTGCGCGACCACATCGCAATCTACGGCACGGACTACCCGACGCCAGACGGAACTTGCATTCGTGACTATATCCATGTCGTGGATCTTGCGGATGCACACATACTTGCCATGCAGTACCTCTTACGGGGCGGCGAAAGCACCTATTTCAATCTTGGCAGTGAAAACGGCTTCTCTGTCCGCGATATCATCGACACTGCCAAAGAAGTGACGGGCATCGATTTCAAAGTGACAGAAGAAGCGCGCCGCAGCGGCGATCCCGCTGTACTTATCGCCTCTTCCAGAAAGTGTAAGGCTGTCCTTGGCTGGCATCCCACCCATTCTGACACAAGAGAAATCATTGCTTCCGCCGGGAAATGGCATAAATCGCATCCCTTTGGATATAAAAAGTAGGAAATGATCCCCTTTTTATTCTTCTACGCACCTCAAGTATAAAATTCATAAGAAGGAGAGTTATCATGCAGAAAATCAGAAAAGCCGTCATTCCGGCCGCCGGCTTTGGCACTCGTTTCCTGCCGGAAACAAAAGCCATGCCGAAGGAAATGCTGCCTATCGTCGACAAACCCACCATCCAGTATATCGTCGAAGAGATCAAAGCAAGCGGCATTGAGCAAATCCTGATCATTTCCGGTCACGCCAAGAGGGCTATCGAAGACCACTTCGACTCCTCCCCTGAACTCGAAGAGCATCTTTATGAATCCGGCAAAATGGATCTTCTGAAAGAAGTCCGCAAGGTCGCTTCCGTCAAGATCCACTACACCCGTCAGCCATATATGAGAGGCCTCGGCGATGCCATACTCTGTGCGAAGGATTTCATCGATGATGAACCATTCGGCGTCATTCTTGGTGATGATGTCGTGTACAATGGCAATGAAACCCCGGCACTGAAGCAGCTTATGGACCAGTACCAAAAGACAGGTGCCACCATCATCGGCTGCCAGATCGTCCCCAAAAGCGCGGTCTCCTCTTATGGCATCGTGAACGGCGTCCCAACAGAAGATCCGAATCTGGTTCACGTTAAGGATATGATCGAGAAACCGTCTATAGAGGAAGCACCGAGCCAGTTCGCAGCGCTCGGCCGTTATGTCATCACGCCGGATATTTTTGGAATTCTGGAACAGACGAAGCCCGGGAAGGGCGGAGAGATCCAGCTCACCGACGCCCTCCGCGTCATGGCACATGACGGTCATGTCTATGCCTACAATTTCACCGGTAAGCGTTATGACACCGGAAATAAGCTCGGCTACCTCAAGGCGACCGTTGAATTCGCTCTTCGCAGGGAAGACCTCGGAGAAGATTTCAAGAACTATTTAAAAACACTGGTCGCAAACATGGACTAAGGACGCATCGATTCGATCGTTGTCTCCCTCCTTTTCTCTCTATACACCCAAAAAGGAGTCACCGGGGATCGAGGATACATCCTCTTTGATTTGGTCCCATGCTTTCAGCGAAAGTGCCCCAGCGGAGGGGAGAAAGGACGGCGCTTCAGGCAGAACGCACTCACGCAGCGGGTGGGAAAATCCGTGCTATCATGGATGTGAGAGAGACGCTGATTTCTAAAAAATAAACAATCGCGCCCATAATTCTTATTTTGCGCCATTGACATGGCTTGCCAACGATTCGATGGCATTGCCGCCCATGGAGTAGAAATAGTATATAAACATTCTTGCAGAATCTGTCTCTGCGATGGAATCCGTGTTTCCCAAATCCGCATTTCTAAAAAAGAGGGTCACTTTTTCCCTGCCTTCTCGATGCTATGTATAGAAGCAGGAGAGAGCTTCCCGGAGATATCTACTGACCGGATTCCCTTCATCCTAGGCAGAGGGAAGAAAGGACAGCGGATATCATGCGGCTCTCGAGCGCTTCTCCCTTCGACGGTTCTGCCCGGGAGGAATCGGGGAAGGTGTGCAAGACCAGTAAGACCAGTAAGACCATAAAAAGACAGGATAAAAATCCGAAGCCGAATAAAGTGGATCGCATTGACGACAAGATCAGGCTCGCCTCTAAGTGAGTAGAAGTCCTGGCTACGGCCAGGCCGCCCTCGAAAGCTCTACGCCTCCCAGCCTGGCGCCCGATTCATTGGATCAGACCATTCGATAGGATAAGCCTCCTGTCTTTTTTGCGTGGGGGAAATACATCTCGAAAAGCGTGTTTTCGAAAACTTGTCCAGTCCTTTTTATGATTTCATCCATACATCTGTCAAACGTGAAAACCGGATCTGTGATATCCAGACACTCAGAAAAAAATGCTGGTAAAATTCCCTGCTTGGGATTATCATAATACACAGCTAGTTTTTTCATTACACTTAAACTCTAACACAAAAAGGACTTTCGATTCGCAAAAATCGAAAGTCCTTTTTGGTGTTCATGGAGCTATTATTTCACAGCCCCTTTTTTGATGCTTCATCAAAGAAAAGACGCCTATCATTGGATATAGCGCATGCCACGTCTTCTCTTCATTTACATACAGCGCCAAATATGGAGAAGCTGGTCTTCTGTCATTTTATCGACCTGGAAATAGGATGCGCCCATAGCTTTTGCGATCTTTTTCGCAAGACCGAGACGGATAAAGCCAGCCTCCGTATCGATGACGGCCACAGGAAGATGGCGGCGTCCTATGCGTTTCGCTTCATCCATGGCATCGGTCACGGGATCGGTCCCTTCATTGAGCGGGCTGGTCGCACGACCATCGGTGATGAGAATGACGACGGGATCCTGCGCCGGATCCTGTCGATAGAGCATATCAAGTACATCCTCCGCTTTGAGAAGACCTTTTGCAAGCGGCGTCTTACCGCCGGTCGGCATAGAGGCAAGTTTCTTCTGTGCAAAATCCACACTTCTTGTGACAGGGAGAAGGACCTCAGCCTGTTTCTTACGGAAGGCGATCATGCCAACGCGATCACGTTTCTGATACGCATCGAGAAGGATCTTGAAGATGACACCTTTGACAGTTTTCATACGTTCCCGAGCACCCATGGAACCAGAGGCATCGACAACGAAAAGGAAAATATTCCCCGTACGTTTTTCACGCACTTTGCTGCGAAGGTCATCTTTTCTGATGACGACAGCACATCCATTCGACGGACGGGCCTTCTGATACGGGGCCGCCGCACGCAAAGTGGCATCGAAAGCAATGTCGCTTGTCTTTGCTTTTGGGATTTCCGCACGTACATAACGCCCCTGCATCAGGTCAGTCATGGTAAGACTTCGCTTACCGCTCCCTTTCTTTGGCTTTCTGTCCTTGGCAGGCTCGATCCACATCGGAGGCAGATTGACATGGAGATTTGCCGCATCGACACGTTCACGGGAAGCCCCCTTCGGATTCGACATCTGGGCATTGGTATCATTTTGATCCTCATTGCCCTTGCTGTCTTCCGTATCCGTCTGCTCAGGCTGCGGCTGCTCCGGTCTTGTAAAATCCTGTTCACTTTGTGAAGAGTCCTGTGGCTGATGCTTCGGCGATTCCTCGTTATCCGGCGGCTGAGGCGGCGGATTTTCTGTATCCTCTCGCCTGCTTTCCTCTTCTTCCGCTTTTCTCATGCGGTGAGGCAGTACGAATACAGCCGCCTTTTCAAGATCTTTCGGAAGGACATATTTTCTGCCAGCCAATGCCGCTTCGGCTCTGGCCGCTTCGATGAGATAAATATCAGCACGATGACCCGCTACATGCGCCTTCAGTGTATAGACAGCAGCCAGCTGGATCATGGCCGGGGACACTTCGACTTCTCTAAGTCTCTCTCTGGCTTTTGCGATCTGATCTCTCAGCGCTTCTGTTTCCTGCTCCCATTTCTTACGGAAGGCAAGTCCATCTTTTTCGAAATCCAGTACACGTCGAATGATTTCGATCCTGGTCTTATCATCTGTCGCAGGCTCTACCTGCGCAAAGAGCCCGAAACGGTCAAGCGAAGAGGAAGAGAGCGTACCACTTTCTGGATTCAGGACAGAAAGTACCGTAAATCGGGACTCTCTCTGCTCGGAGAGACCGTCACGCTCAAGTCGGTAGCCGCCTGCCTCGCGAATATTCAGAATGGAAGAAAGCAGGTCGTCGCGCAGCAGATTCGCATCATCAATGTAGAGCAGTCCGTTATTGGCTTCATCGATAAGACCAGGCAGGAGCTTTTTGTGTCCGCTCCGAATGGCCTCTTCGGCATCGATAGCCCCGAAGAGCCGGTCTTCTGTGATGCTGATCGGCACCTCTACCCACGGGGCGTCCAGAAGCTCTCTGGCGCTTCGGACGAGTGTGGATTTCCCTGTTCCCTTTTCGCCAGACAGGAGAAGTCCTCCGGCATGCGGGTTTATCAGGGTGAGGAGGATCGCTTCCTTCGCATTTTCTGCACCACAGATGGCAGCGAAAGGAAATCCGTTACGCTTCATTGTCGATGACCTTATCCACTTCAGACCAGTCCAGAGTCTGTTCTTCGAAAGGACGGCGTCTCATACGGTGCGGGAGCGCCAGACGGGAAGCCTCACGAATGTCTTCCTTCGTGACCTCGGTGTGCCCTTCGACTGCCGCGATGGTTTCTGCCGTCTTGATCAGCGTGATGTCTGCACGATGGCCATCGACGCCGAGCGTGATAGAGATCTTGGCAGCCAGCAGCAGAATGTCATTCGAGACCGTGACCTGCGGGAGCAGCTTCATCGCACGCTCGATGCGGCGGACTTCTTTCTCCTGCTCATCCTTCCATGCATCGAGGAAAGGCTGAGGATCCGCTTCATAAGCCAGACGGCGTTTGATGATTTCAGCTCTCTTTTCCGGATCCTGTTCGCCAACGACCTTGACGGAAAGAGCGAAACGGTCAAGAAGCTGCGGACGGATGTCCCCTTCTTCCGGGTTCATCGTGCCGACCAGGGAGAAGCGCGCCGGATGAGAGTAGGAAATTCCTTCACGCTCTACGGTATTGATCCCCATAGCGGCCGAGTCAAGAAGTACATCGACAACATGGTCATCCAGCAGATTGATCTCATCGACATAGAGAATGTTGCGGTTCGCATCTGCGAGAATACCCGTTTCGAAGGAACGCTTGCCTTCACGGATAGCGGCTTCGATATCCAGTGTCCCGACGACACGGTCTTCCGTCGCACTGACTGGAAGCTCGACCACTTTCATCGGCAGCATCTCTACTTCCGGTTCTGCATGGTCGTATTTTTCATGGCATTCATCACACCAGTTTGCCTTGTCATCCGGATCATCATGGAAACGGCATCCCTTGATGCAGCGGCGCGGCGGAAGAAGGTCCGCGAGAGCGCGCACAGCGGTCGACTTTGCCGTCCCTTTCTCGCCCTGAATCAGTACACCACCCAGTTTTGGATTGACGACATTCAGCACAAGTGCTCTTTTCATCGTATCCTGCCCGATGATGGCTGTGAATGGAAATGTCCCCTGTCTTTTCATTGATATAATCCTCCTTGAAATCAATCGGTTCTATCGATATGAAAAATAAAAAATGAAATCAGTTGTAAGTAAGCACGGATGCTTTGCCCGAATCAGCGTTTCCTCACATATCTTTTTATAAAAAACTGTTTCATCGCACATTCTGCTTCAGACTTTTTCACCTGACCGTCTGCGCGAAGCCAGCGGGAGAAGCAGCCACCGCCGCATAGAGGGAAGTAGGAGCAGTCGCGGCACTCCGCCATGGACTGCTCGACAAAAGCAGCGACGGCTTTCACTCTTTCAGGATCACGCCCTTCGTGGACATTGCCCAGAAGATAGCGCTCTCTTCCCATCAGCGAGGAGCAGGCATAGATATTTCCATGCACATCGACGAAAGCTGCTTCACCGTGCATGGCATAGCACTGAGGGAAATCGTAATCTTTGGTTTTTTCGAGACGAGCAGCTCGATCCTCCTGCGTGAAGTGGATATGCCGTCCCGTCATCTGTTCCAAAAGGTCCATGCGCGCCGCCGTCTTTTCGAGCGCTTTTGTCATCGCCTCTGCGGAAGGCGCATGAAGAGCAGCCCCGCGCCCCTGCTCACGCAAGATGTCGAAGCCGACCTGGTGAACATTTCCATAGAAATGCGCCATGTCGGCAATACCGGGGAGATCATCCGTCATATCCTCTGTCACGACGCAGGTGATGCCCGTCCCGATGCCGGCAGACGCCAGATTCTTAAAGCCTTCTGACGCAGCCTGAAAGGACGAGCCGCCATCTTTTCGCCGTCGCGTGCGATCCATGAGATCCTTGCGTCCATCGCAGGAAATCCCGATACCCACCCCATGTCGATAGAGCCATGTACCTATATCCTTGGTGAGGAGTGAACCATTCGTCTGTATCTGCATCTGCGCATCATAGTGATTCCTCTCGGCGATTTCTACCAGTTTCCGTATGAGCGGAAATCGAAGCAGCGGCTCCCCGCCGGAAAACTGCAGGAGAAAGCGATTTCCTCCCCTTCCGGCAAGGTGCAATGCCACAATGGCCGTCTCCTCCTTCATATCCACCTGATCCGCGTCTGCTGCATAACAATACCGGCAGGCAAAGTTGCAGCGGCCGGTCAGCGTGAGGACCAGCATACGGATCGGCGAAAGGTCAGTCGTCATCATCTTCGAGTTCCCCTTCGACAGAGAGGTAAAGCTCCTGCAGCTCCTCTTTCATCTCATCGCTCGCATGCCACATGTCACGCTGGTTCGCCTCAAGAAGAGTCTCTGCCATGCTCTGGAGCGCCCATGGATTGACCTTCTTCATCCATTTTTGCATCGCGGGATCCAAAGCGTATTTCTGCGCATACTGTTCATACATCCAGTCGTCCATGACACCGCTCGTCGCATCCCACTGGAAGGAAATCGAAAGACGATTTGCAAGATCTGTCGCACCTTTGTAGCCGTGTTTCATGAGCCCTTCGATGTACTTTGGATTCATAGATTCTGCACGGAAAACGCGCTTCATTTCTTCCTGTACCGTCTTTACGCCGACGGAAGAACGATTCGTACTGTCCCCCACGTAGGAAACAGGTGCTTTCCCGCCAAGGCTCTTGACTGCCGCGATCATCCCGCCATGGAACGCATTGTAATCATCCGATGAGAGGATATTGCTCTCATGGTTTTCCTCATTCTTTACCGTAAGATCGAGAGAAGCCAGGCGCTTCTTAAATAGCTCCGGATGGAATACGCCGCGTTTGCCGCCGCCGAAGACATGCCCGCCCCAGCGGACATAAACATTTGCCAGATCCTCTTCCGTCTGCCAGTTCTTCGCATCAAGCACAGTATTGACACCTGCGCCATAAGTCCCGGGCGCATCTCCGAAAATGCGGAAAGCGGCATTTCTCCATGCCTCATCTCCATCGACTCCGGCATCCTCCATGGATCTGGCATCTTCTCTCACATGCTTGCGGATAAAATTATCCTCTTCAGATTCATCCAGTGAAGCCACAAGCATGACAGCCTTATCCATCAGTTCAGCAAGCTGCGGAAGGGTATCGCGGAAAAGTCCGGAGATACGCCCCGTCACATCGATGCGCGGCCGTTTGAGTTCGGTAAGGGGGATCACCTCAAGCCCTGTCACACGAAGGCTTCCCTTCTGCCAAACGGGACGGACGCCCAGAAGGTAGAGGAATTCAGCGATATCCTGCCCCGAGGAGCGCATATTCGGTCCGGACCACAGTACCATACCGATATTTTCAGGATATTTGCCTTGGTCAGCGATGAATTTTTCTATCATGCGATCGCCCAGCTTCACCCCGAGCTGCCATCCTGTCGGAGATGGCATGGTACGGGGATCCGTACCATAGAAATTGCGCCCCGATGGAAGGAGCGAAACGCCGCCGGCATTCGGTGAGCCAGAAGGCCCCGGCTCCACATAGCGGCCTGCCAGTGCATCCATCGTATGCGTGAGCTCCTCCTTCACTCCCTGAATACGCGGTACCATCTCCTCTTTCACAAACAGGAGGAGTTTCTTCAGCGTATCCCTCCATGCATCACCGCCTTGAGCCTCCTGAAGCGCCATAGCAGAAGTGATTGCTTCTGCCGTAAAACTGCCAGAAGCCAGCGTTTCAATGACCGTCTTCGCTTCCTTTCGGATTTTATCCATCAGCTGACCGCCAGTGATGCCTTGCGCTTCCACCATGTCTCCCGCATGCTGCTGGATATCATCTAATGTAACGCCATATTTTTCTGCAAACAAATCATAAATAGAAGGCATGTCTCCATTCGAAAGACGCAACATCTGAAGAATGCCGTCTACAAGAAGAGTGCCAGTCAGCGGCTGCCCCAGGATATGCAGTCCCACGTGGACTTCGCTGTCTTTCAGCTCTTCGATATAGTCATGAAGCGAAGCGACATAGTCCGCAAATGGCTTTTTTTCATGATAGGGAATCTCTTCATCCAGTTTGGCTTTCACTGCCAGTTTACGAATAGGCTCCTCCATGGCAGAAACGTCGCTCCCATTTCCCTTGAGAGCAGCATACTCATCGATCGTTTTCTCAAGCTCGGCGATTTCATCATAGGCACCTGCATCGGCGACCGGCGCCGGCATGTAACTCACAAGGCAGGCAGAAGCACGCCTCTTGGCGATCATACCTTCGCCAGTGATCGTCATATGGTATGGATAGATATTCGGGATGTCCCCGAGCGCAATGTCCGGATAGCTTTCTTCATCAAGTCCGACACCTTTCCCCGGAAGCCACTCAAGATTTCCATGCGTCCCCATATGAATGACAGCATCCGCTTTCCACACGTGACGCAGCCAGTAGTAGAAAGCGAGATACTGATGTGTTGGCGGGATCTTCGGGTCATGATACGCCTTCGAAGGATCCATCCCGTACTGACGCGATGGCTGTACCGTAAGGAAAAGATGTCCGTCCATCGTACCAGGGACGAGAATATCGCCTTTTTCCGAAATCATGACATCGCCCGGTGCCTCTCCCCAGGTATCCACCATGGACGCCTTCGCTTCTTTCCCCAGCTGTCGGAAGAAATCCAGATACTCGCGGCAGGAAAGCTTCTGGCATGACTCCGCCTGCTCTTCGGTCATCATGGAAATGTCATTCGTCGCATGAGATGTCATGAGCCGTATGAAATCATCCGATGTTTCCGGGATGAAATCCATCTGATAGCCCGCTTTCTTCATTTCCTTCATGAGACGGATGGTACTCTCCATCGTATCCAGACCGGAAGCACTCCCAATATTCGAATTCTTCGCCGGATAATTATGGAAAATGATAGCGATCTTTTTATTTTCATTCTTCATCTGATGAAGAGTTGCCCATTTCCCCGCCTTTTTGACCATATGCGTCACGCGCTCAGGAATCGGCACATAGGAGACACTGCCATCGACATCTTTTTTTCGACCTGCGATCGGCAGACCGGAAATCGCGCCGTCCAGCTCAGGAAGCGCGACCGCGATCGACGTTTCCACCGCATTCATGCCCTCTGGATTCTTGCGCCAGTCAGCCTCCGATGTGAGAAGCGTATAGGCAGAGAGGATAGGCACTCCTAGCTTCTTCAAGACGGAAAGGCTCGTCTTTCCTGCGCCAAGCATAGAAAATTTCATCGTGGATACCAGCACATCGATGACCGGCTGTCCGTCCTTCATGAAATACGTCTCCAGCACCTCTGATAACGACGGCATGCCTGCCGACTCATCGATGAATCCATTCGCAAAGACGGGGAGCACCGCATAGCCTTCTTTTTCCGCTTCCTCCAGAAAGGCCTTCACATACGCGGTATCATCCCAGATCCACTCATCTCGGTAAAAAAGCAGCCCCAGCACCGGCCGATCTCCATAGGGATGCGCTGCCTCGAAATCCGAGAGCGTCTTCTGAAAACGACTCTCTGCGCCCGGATCATAGATCCCTGCCCAACTGTACTTCTCCGGCGGTTGCGCTTTTTCTGCCTTATTATCAAAGAGTCCATTTGCATACAGCCACAGATTTTTGAAATTGCTGAGACCGCCATACAAGCAGTACTTGCGGAATGTCTCAAGCACATCGCCATCTATAGAAGCACTGTGCTCTGCCATATCCCCATCAATGGCATCAACAAAGTAAGCGATGTGATTCTGATCCAGAAAATTTTTACAGTCTTTCCAAAAGGAAGACTTCAGTGCATTCTTCATCAAGTGGATCATGACCAGAGAGGCACCTGAAACTTTACGCTCCCAGTTCCTGCTCCAGTCACTCGTGCGTTCCACGCGCACAGAAATAGACAGGTCAGAGATCAGCCTCTTCTCCTGAAGCGCCTCACAGGCTTTCTTCATGGAGGCATACCGCCTGTCATGGTTCGTCATATATAGAATTTTTGGTTCCATAGCTCGCCTTTCTCACGGTCTGTTCTAAAAATACGTACGGAAACTTTTAGCTCCCCTAAGAAATCAAATGACTTTCTTCATAGAAAACTATGGTTTACTTAGTCATTATACTACACATCTGCATATTTTTAAATCATTTTGATGACAATTATAATCGAAATTTTAACTTACTTAAATAAAAGCGAGGCGGCCATTCAAAAATGGTTGCCTCGCTTCGTTATACTGTCATCATGAAATTTCTAAACTGAGAAATGCTGTATCTCCTTGATGATCACTTGCTGAGTGAACCACTGCCATCATCAGCCCTTAAAATTCTTTGCATCCATGATCGTGATCCCGGTATTTACATCTCTTTCAGAGACCGCCTTCCCATCAACAAGTGCAGCAGCCGCCTTCACTGCTTCATACCCCATCTTCTCCGGATTCTGTGCGATGGTAGCAAAGTGATAGCTGCCATCTTTTAAGGCTGCCACAGCCGGTTCTGAAAGATCAAAGCCCATGACAGCTAGATCCTTGCGGCCTTCCTTCATGACTGCAGCAATGGTCGCCTTCGTAGAGCTATTGTTGCAGGCAATGATCCCCTTCACGCTCTTATCCTGAAGAGTCTTTTCCACCAGTTCACCCGCCGTCTGCTCATCTCCGTAATTGATCAGATATGCTTTGGAAATCTTCCATTTCTTCGGTGCCAGATTGTACCAGTTGGCAATGGTAGAATCCAGACGTTCCGAGATCGTGCGGCTTGCCAGGTTGCTAACATGCATGACGACGGTGATTTCCTCATCTTCCGATACGCCGCTTTCCTTCAGCAGCTCCACCATCTTCTTCGCCACTTCTGCACCAGCTGCCAGGTTATTTGTCATGTAGGACGCATCATAGTCTTCCGTATTCATCATCGTATCAACAAGGACGACCGGCAGCTTATCCGTACGAAGATTCTTCGTAGTCTCGGTCAGACGCATGCTGTCAGCCGCGCCGAGAATGATGGAGTCTGCCTTCTTCGCCTGCGCGTCGATCAGCATAGCGCGCTGCAGCTCCCAGTTGCCATCCTTGTTGACGCCGCCTACATAGACATTGACCCCATTCTCCTCCCCTGCTTTTTTCATGCCGGCAATCACTTTTTTCCAATAGTTGCCATTCATGGCTTTCACGACAGCATAGACATTCTTCTGTCCGCTTTTCACAGTGGTGACTGCTTTGAAATCCTGTTTCGCAGGTGCTTCAGCAACCTTCTGCGTCACCGTTCCCTGCGGCTCGGCCTGACTGCCACACCCAGCGACCCCACCTGTCAGAATACATGCAGAAATAAGAAGTGCCCACATTTTTTTCATATCGATTGCTCCTTTTCCACAGAAGTATCATCGTGGAAGAGAAATCTAACATATCCTTCACAGGCGGCCACCATGATCGCTTCCATCGTTAAATTATATCTTTATTTTAAATGGTATAGTATGAATTTTCAACTTGAAAAAATCAAGAACTGATTAAGCCGTAAAAACGCTGCATGAACATCAGCTCATGCAGCATTTACAAGTATAAAATTGTAAAAATCAATGCATCAAAAAAACAAAGCTTTCAAAAGGCTTTTATTTAGGCAGATGCGATGTCGCAGTATCTGCCAGATGCGCGATCTGATTCAAAGAAAAAAGCATATTCATATCATTCATGTTATTTTCCCCGACAAAATGGCGGATCTCCGTGATGCTGGCATTGGATAGGCCCATATTCCATGAACGCGAGAGCGGAATGTCGATCATCGCACAGATGATCGTGCGAAGGGCTGCACCATGACTGACGATGGCATAGCTTTTATGATCCCCGCGGGATAGAAGCTCCTTCATGAATGCCATCGTCCGCACCTGACAGTCACGGAAAGACTCTCCGTGAGGAAGCCGCAGCTGATCAGGATGGTGATACATCTCACTGATCATGCCGGGCCAGAGCTGATCGATCTCGCTGAAAGTCTTCCCCTCCCAGTCACCGAAGCAGAGCTCCTGCAGCGCAGGCACAATTTCAAGCTCCATGCCATGTGACTTGGCGATGCCTTCCGCCGTAATACGTGCCCGCTGCAAGGGGCTCGTGATCACGCCGTCAAGAGGGATATCCTTGAAATAGGACGCTACTTTCTCCGCCTGCGCCATCCCCATATCGGAGAGCGCAACGTCCGTCGAACCCTGATAACGCCCTGATTTATTCCATTCTGTCTCTCCATGGCGGATAAGATATAGTGTAATCATAGCTGTAATCTCCTTGTCTGATCTCTGAGAACGTCTGTCCCCCAGATCAATCTTTTTCCACGGCGCGCAGTGCCTCTATGAGAATCCGATTTTCTTCTTCTGTTCGCACCGCGACACGGAAGTAAGTCTCATCGAGTCCTTCATAATTTCCACACTGCCGAATCAATATATGATACGGCATCAGTACCTCCTGCAGCTCCTCCGCCGTCTGATATCTTCCTATGAGCCGGCAGAGGATGAAATTCACAGAGCCGGGCAGCACCTTGAGGAAATCAAGAGCATCAAGTGCAGCCGAAAGTTTTTCTCTTTCCGCTTGACAGTACACCCTGCTATTCCTGATATAATCTATGTCTTGCGCTGCTGCCGTCATGTAGGACTGCGCAAGGCCATTCACATTCCACGGAATCAGTGTATCCTGCAATCTCTCCGCCAGCGCAGGGTGAAGATAAGCAGCACCTATGCGAAGTCCCGGCACTGCATAGAATTTTGTGAGAGACATCACGACCGCTCCGCAGGTTTCCTTCACAAGAACGTGCCGATAGGATACATCATCCCCCACAAAATCAATGAAGGATTCATCAATGATGAGAAAGCTCTCTTTTTTCTTTGCCAAACGGAGAACGGCCTCGAAGTCTGATGGAGAAAGCATCTGTCCGTCAGGATTATTGGGATGGCCGAGGTAGATCAAAGAATGCGGAAGAAGTTTCTTCTCGATCTCCTCTAAAGGAAGTGCAAATCCCTGATCCGCCTTGAGAAGAAAGCTGTCCACCGGGCAGCCTGCCGCCTCAGCAGAAAGGCGGTACTCCGAAAAGGATGGTGCCGGAACGATCACTTTCTTCGGATGAAGAAGCTCGAGGAGTTTGTACATGAGCTCGGTCGCACCATTTCCGAGTGCCATCGACTCTTCCGGGATCCCATAACGGATGGAAAGGCTTTTCTTCAGCGCACGGCACTCCACATCCGGATAGCGGAGAGTCTCTTTTTCCCAGTGCGCAAGCAGTGCGGCTCTTCCCTTGGGAGACAGGCCAAGCGGATTGATATTGATACTGAAATCGAAGACTTTGTCCTGCTCCTCTTCGGAGAGTCCAAAGACATCGCCCCCATGGCGGGATGATTTGATAGACATAGTGAGAGTCCTTTATCAATGGATTTTTCTTAAAAAGCACGGATTGCATCGTTATCCGATCTCATCTGCGTTTTCTTAAATACACAAAAGCACGAACTCTATCGAGTCCGTGCTTTCATTATAATGTATCAATTAGATTTTTTCTACCTGCATACCACGATTGGTGAGGCTCACAAGATCAAGGAAGGTAATGCCTTCGACAGTGTCCTCCAGCTTTTCCCGAAGAGGCAAGGCCTCCATGCCCGGCGGCAGAATAAGTCCCAGGACAGTCCCGCTGTGCGCACAGATGACCCCTTTCCCGCCGAGAGAAAGGCCGATCCGATGAAAATCGGCAAGCTGCTTTTTATACAGGATCTTCTGGTTGCAGAAAGCAGAGATAGAGGCAGCCTCACCTATGAGGTCGATGGATTTTTCAGCGATGCCTTTCTCGAAGAGACGAAGAGCATGCGCAATATCCTTTTCATTGCTTTTCTGCAGAGCGATAAGATCTTCCCGCGAATTGAAAGACATTGTGTCGATCTCTCCCCCGCAGTCATAGATGAGAATATCCATCGCCGGTGAGAGCCCGAGAGAACGAATCGCTTTTCCTTCCCTGTAGTCAAATTGCACGATCCCCTCGAAGAAGGTCGCATCGCTTGGCTCTATAGAGAGCGCAATGTGAGCGATCTCCTCCATCGATAGCTTCCGCCCAAAGGAAAGTGCAACGGCCTCTGCAACGGCACTGATATCCGCCGTGCTCGAAGCAAGTCCCTTTCCTTTCGGTATCGAGGAGATAAGGCGCACGGACGGCCGATCCGTCTCGCCAAGGTAAGCCAGCGTCTTTCTCAGCGCTTCCTCTGCTTTATCGGGAAGTGCATCCTCTGCCTTTTCATCCACCAGAGCCATCGCATAGCGGTTGATGGGGCAGGTCACCATGAAGGAAGCCCCCTCTGCATAGCCCTGTATGAATTCGCCGCAGGAACCTGGCGAGCTAACTACATATGCCATACCTGCCCCCTTGTAAGAATGACGAAAAGCAGAGCCAGAAAGGCTTCTGTGAGCTCGGTGACAAATCCATAGGTATCGCCTGTCGTGCCACCGATCTTCTTGACAATCCAGCGGTTCAGCTGCAGCCCGAGTACGATGGCAGCCCCCGCCAGCAGAAGGTAGATCCATCCGAAGAAGAGTGCAGGCAGTAGCGAGAGCACAAAGGCTTTCTCCAGTGCATACTTCTCACGATAAGCGGCAAACGCTTTCCCCATGCCGTATGCCCGGGCATAGGGATACTCGCAGATAGAGATCACCATATTGAGCCGCCCCAACGTCGGCATCGCCATAAGAACCAGATAGAGCGGCGCATCCGCCGAGCCCAGCGAGAGCGTTTCCACCAGCACAAAAATCAGAATGGACAGCATACCGAAAGAACCGATAAGGCTGTCCTTCATGATCTCCAGACAACGCTCCTTTGAGCGGCCGGAAAACAGACCGTCCGAAGAATCCATCAGCCCATCGGCGAGTGTCCCCCCGGTGAGGAAAAGCTCTCCCACCACCAGAAGGAATCCCGTCAAAAGTGGAACCCCCAGCGGCTTCATCAAGAAATAGACAAGGCACATAAAAGCGCCGATGATCCATCCTATCACAGGAAACCAAGTGACGCTTTTCCCGAACTCCTCATCATTCCATACGGTGCGGTCGGAAATATGGATACGGGTCAGAAACTGCAGACCCACTAAAAATGCATTCATGAAATCACCAGAAGATATAAATCAGCACCGTCTCAAGCGCAATGAAAAGAATCGTCGCACCGTACATCATCATGATCGAGGTCATGATATGGTCCGACTTCAGGGGTGTCTCGGCATCCCCCATGTATTCACGGAATTCCGGTTTCCCTTCATAGTAGTTATACCCGCCGAGCTGCACATGCATCGCACCGGCGACCGTCGCTTCCGCATAGCCGCCATTGGGACTCGGATGTTTCTTCGCATCACGCAGGCAGATCTCTACGGCATGACGCCAGTCCAAATGCAAAAGGAATGCCGCTGCCACAAAGAGCAGAAAGGTGATACGCGCCGGGATATAATTCAGTACATCATCGAGGCGTGCCGCAAAACGCCCGAAAAAGAGATAGCGGTCATTTTTATAGCCGAGCATAGAGTCCATCGTATTTCCTGCGCGATAGACCATCGCTCCTGCCGGACCAAAAAGCAGAAAATAGAAGAGCGGAGAAATGATCCCATCCGTCGTATTCTCTGCGATGGTCTCAATCGTGCCGCGCGCTATATTGCTTTCATCCAGATTCTCTGTATCCCGGCCGACGATCCAGCTCAGTCGCTTTCTGGCTGTTACGAGATCCTTATCATCTTTCAGAAGATGGTATATTTCCAGACCATCTCTGGCAAGCGAGCGCGGCGTCATCGTGAAATAAAGGACAATGGTACTGATGGCTGCATAGAACCACAGTCCGCCAAGATGTCCAAGGTAAATCAGAAAAGCCGTCAGAAGACCTACGGTAAGCAGCACGAGCAGCACTGTCATCATCCCGCGAAGAAACATATTTCCATCGGACGTCTTTTTCTCCGGATACAGGTGGCTCTCGTAGAAGGAGATCAGATTTCCGATAAGTACCACCGGATGCCACTTCGAGCGCGGATCGCCATAGACCGTATCCACCACGAGAGCCGCGAAAGGGATCGCCGCCTCTGTGATGGAAGTAAGAAGCCCGCTCACTTATTCATTCTCCAGAATCTTATAGAAGGCGTCCATGTCGAAGTTCTTTCTGACAGTATTCGCCAGACGATCGAATTCCGACTCCTTATACTTTCTGTAGCGGAACTGGATCGGCAGATCTTCGAGCCCTTTTCTCCGGCGGAGCGCATTGATGACGGCACGGCGGATCTCATCATTATCGAATATGCCATGGCAGTAGGTGCCAAAGACATTGTGTTTTTCATTGATGAATCCGTCCATCAGATCGACCGGCGCTTCGCTTCTCTGGGTGATATGGAAAAGGGACTGTGCCTCTTTGGTGAGCGTCGTCTCCCCCATATGGATCTCATACCCGCGCATACCTTTGGCGGAGAATTTCATATCGAGGAAAGGAAGCTCCTCGCAGTCAAAGAGCACCTGATAGGTATTCTTTTTGCCATGCATCGAAGTTTCATAGGGCAGAAGGCCGAGTCCTTCGACTTCATCATTTTCACTTTCCACATGAAGCGGGTCACAGACTTTTTCCCCGAGCATCTGGTAGCCGCCGCAGATCCCGATGACAGGTACACCCTCTTCTGCCAGCTCACTGATTTCCTTCGCATAGCCCTGTCGCTTCAGGTACAGCAGATCTTCGGTCGTATTCTTACTGCCCGGCAGCATGATGAGGTCCGGATGTCCGATCATATCCCCCTGCTGTACGAAGCGGACATTCACATCCGGTTCATGATTCAGTGCATCGAAGTCGGTAAAATTCGAGATCTTCGGAGTCTGCATGACAGCGATGTGAATATCTCTCATCACGTGATCGCTCGGCAAATCCTGCAAGGATACCGAGTCCTCATCATCGATACCCAGTTTGTCCAGGTAAGGGATGACACCCAAGACCGGTACGCCTGTCCTTTCTTTAAGGAAGGTCAGCGCCGGTTCAAGCAGGGTGATATCGCCCCTGAACTTATTGATGATGAGCCCTTTCACGAGGGCTCTCTCATCCTCATCGAGCAGCATCAGCGTGCCGACGATCGAAGCAAGTGCACCGCCGCGGTCAATGTCGGCGATAAGGAAGACAGGCGCGTGGCATTCCTTCGCAATACGCATATTGACGATATCATTTTTCTTCAGATTCACTTCCGCCGGACTGCCGGCCCCTTCGATGACGAGCGCATCATAATGCGTCTCCATATAGGCCAAGGCTTCCTTCACACTCGCCCATGCCTGCTGGCTATACTTGTTCTGGTAATCGGAAGCACTGTAGTTACCGACCGACTGCCCCAAAAGAATGACCTGAGAGCAGGAATTGCCCGTCGGTTTTAAAAGGACTGGGTTCATCTGTACGATCGGATCCGCACCTGCTGCTTCCGCCTGCGCGACCGTCGAACGTCCAATTTCGCCGCCGGAACGGGTGACATAGGAATTCAGCGCCATGTTCTGCGCTTTGAATGGAGCTGTATTATATCCATCCTGCGTCAAAATGCGGCAAAATGCGGTACACAGGATGCTTTTCCCTACATGAGAACTAGTCCCCTGAAACATGACTCTTTTTGCGATCTTTGTCATCATAACTCCACTCCTCTTTCTTTGAGTTCAATGGTAATCCCTGCCACGGACAGATATACCTTGTCAGCACGCTTGGCGATATACTGATTCGCCAGACCGACAAGATCCCTGTATACCCGGCTCATGGCATTGGCAGGAACGATGCCCATGCCTAGCTCATCGGAAACAAAAATGATCTCTTTATCAGTGACTTTGGAAATCGAATCAAACATACGATCCAGATCTTTCTCCAGTGCTTTCTGGAGCGTCGTCAGATCTTCCACACCCAATGTCTCCACCGTGATCCCCTTCATATGATCCATCAGAAGGTTATTCACATACATGGTCAGACAGTCGAAAAGAATGTCATCAGCGCCTGCGAGGATCTCATCCATCATCGGCCCTGCCTCATGCATGACCTCAAAGGTCTTCCAGTCGGCCGGCCGTCTCTCGCGATGAAGCATCACACGATACTTCATCTCATCATCAAAGATCTGGCTGGTGGCGATATATCCCTTCCTTTTCCCTGTGGAATGATACATCAGCTTCTCCGCAAATTCGCTTTTCCCGCTGCGTGCGCCGCCCAGAACCAGAAAAATTTGATTCTTCATTTCCTCATCACCTCATTTTTTCGTCCCTTGACGGGCATTTACCGTTATATTTTACCATAGTTGAGACTAGATAGCCAATTACGTGAGCGGGTCTGTCTGACGGTAGAAAAAAGACGAGTCTTCTGCCTCAGCTTTTTCATTTTTTAACTGTTCATCTCTCATGCGATCAATGTTTGGCATACCTTAAGTCTATCGCAAAGGGAGATCGGATCCGCTGTCTGCCTCTCCTCCCCTGACGGCCGCATCCCCTCCCTCTTGCTTTCCTCATTCCTCATGGGGTACAATGAGAACCGATACAGAATGTTTCAAGAAAACACACCAGGAGGTCAATCATGGAAGATTTAGAAAAGCAGGATCCTTATCGCATCGAAATGATGCGTACCCTTTGGGAAAACAACTTCAGAGGCACGATTTTTGATTACAGAGACTCGTATGTAGCGACAGTACGTCTGATCTTCAGCATTCCGCTCGATCGCGAAGAGGTTCCGGAAAATGCACCAGTCGTCGATCCGATGATTTTCGTCCTTGTCGAAGATACGGTACTGAAGCCGATCGAAGTCGTTGCATTCGAAGAAGCGATGACTCCGATCCTTGCCAAAAAGCTCGCCAGCAATGTCTTCACTCCGGATCGCATCGTTTATTTCTACCCGAGCCCGGCAGAAGGCGCAGAGACGAAATAAAAAGAAGTGCCGCGGTGCGGCCCAATCAGCGTTTTCTTAAATTCACATTTACAAAACGATCTTCATATAGTATAATAGCCGTATCGACTTATGCAGTCGTGATTTATGGCAGTCTCCGGGTCCCGTGCAATGGGATCCCATGAATCTTGTCAGGTCCGAGAGGAAGCAGCAATAAGTGGCTCTTTCCATGTGCCACGGTGCATCCTGGAGGCTGTCATAAATCACGCTTGCATAAGTCTTTTTTATTGCACCGACTGCCTCGTTCATCCCGGCATCTTTTCTCTTTTATTTTTTCTCTTTACTATGAGGAGGCATCCGTTCTTATGGCCTATCTCGCACTTTATAGAAAATGGCGTCCCCGCACTTTCAGTGAAGTGGTCGGGCAGAAGCATATTTCCATCCCACTCCGGCGTGCCATCGAGCAGGATCGGCTGGCGCACGCCTATCTCTTCTCCGGTCCGCGCGGTACGGGAAAGACCAGTATGGCAAAAATTCTTGCAAAAGCCGTGAATTGTGAACATCTGGAAGAAGGCAATCCCTGCAACAGCTGCGAGATCTGCCGGGAAATCAATGCGGGCGCAAGTCTCGATGTCTATGAAATCGATGCCGCATCGAACAGGGGCATCGAGGAGATCCGTGCGCTGAAGGAGTCTGTCAGGACGCTTCCCGCCGCCTGCCGCAAGAAAGTGTACATTATCGATGAAGTACACATGCTGACGAAGGAAGCCTTCAATGCCCTCCTGAAAACATTGGAAGAACCGCCAAGCCACGTGCTTTTCATCCTGGCCACCACCGAGCCGGAAAAAATCCCGCTCACCATTCTCTCTCGCTGCCAGCGCTACGAATTTCACCGCATTTCCGTGGAAGACATTAAGCAACACCTTCTCTATATCGCCAAAGAAAGCGACATGCCGCTCACAGAAGATGCCGCTGACCTCATCGCTGTCCGCGCTGATGGCGGTCTCAGAGATGCGCTCTCCCTCCTTGACCAGTGCTCGTCTGCAACCGAAGCTGCGACGCTCGACGCTGCAGAAGTCTACGACCTTCTCGGATTGACAGGAAAAGACCAGATTATTGCATTGTCTCATCATATTTTTAACGGAGAAAGCGGTGAAACACTGACCCTCTTCTACCGCATTCTGCAAAGCGGCAAAGAGCCGGCAGCCATTCTCCGTGACCTTTTGGAGCATTTCAGAAATCTGATGATCTGTCGCATTGAGCCAAATGCGCCGGAACTTTCTGCCTATGGAAAAAATATCAGCCTTTTGAGGGATGATGCTGCCAAGATCTCAGAAGCCTATCTGGACAGTCTTTTCGACTATCTCCACCAGTCACTGAATGAGACGCGAAGAAGCTCGTCACCTCGCATGAGTGCGGAGATGGGGCTTCTTCATCTCTGCCGTCTGAAGGGCTCTGCTGCCGTAGACAGTCTGGCAGAACGGATCAGCGCGCTGGAAAAAGAGATCGATGCCTTGAAAAAAGGAAGCGCCTCCGGGCAGACGCCTGCTGCGGCTCCCTCTTTCGAGCCGCCCACCCCGATCGCGGTATCTGCGGTAAAGAGCGAGCCGGCATCTATGATACCGCCGCCCCCGCCTTTACCGGAGTCTCAGCCGCTTCCTACTGAAGAGCCCACCTTTGCGCCTTCTCCTAAGCCAAAGCCGGCAGGGAGAAGAGAGCCACCGTCTCCCGCGCCGTCTCAACCTGCGGAAACCTTGCCGGCCAAAGCGGCGCCAAAAGCAGAGAATAACACCAATGCCGCTCTGCTTGACCCTGCGACCTATCCTGCTATTTGGCAGAAGGTGCTCGGTTATTTCCACGACATTAACCGCATCGATATGTGGACCTGCTATCAGAAAGGCGTACTCCTCTATCTCACGCCGCAGCGCGCCGTCATTTCTTCTCCGCAGCAGTGGCTGGTATCCGCCGGAAACAACAAATCGTACCAGAAGATGGCTGCCGAGGCTTTTCAAAAAATCATCGGCTCTTCCGTCGAGCTTCATGTCGTCTTGAAAGGAAGCACGGAAGAGGCGGATACCCTCGCACAGCTGTCCGCAGCTAAGCAGGTAAGGGAAGAGGATACGCCTGCATCCCCTGCAAGAGAGGCAGCCCCCGGAAGGAAGGCGGTTTTGCGAGATGGCTACCAGCTGGTAACGGAAAAGGATATCAAAGCTCCTGATCGGGATGACCCGTCTTTTAAAGAAGCCTTGAAAATCCTGCCTGACTGTGATATATATGAAAAGGTTACGGAATAGTTCTAAGCGGTAAGGGAGCTATCGGCAAACCCGCGCCCCATGCCATGTTCTTGTCTATTTCAAGAAGCAGTCCATATTTTATTCAAAAGATTCCTAAAGGAGGATCTCATTATGTTCGGAAATAAAGCCCAGATGCAGAATATGCTGAAAAAAGCACGTAAAATGCAGGAAGACCTGCAGAAAAAGCAGGAAGAACTGAAGCAGCAGACCGTCGACGTCTCCGTTGGCGGCGGTGCTATTGCTCTCACACTGAATGGAGACAAACAGGTCGTTTCCCTGAAGATCGCAAAAGATGCGATCGACCCGGAAGATCCGGAAATGCTCGAAGACCTCATCACCACCGCTTTCAACGAAGCCAGCAAGAAGGCGGATGAAATGGTACAGAAGGGCATGAGCGAAGTGACAGGCGGCCTGGGGCTTCCTGGCGGCATGTTCTAATGAATCAGGAGCTTGAGCTGGTCGCTGAGCAATTCAGAAAACTTCCTGGCATCGGCGTCAAGAGCGCTCGCCGCCTGGCCTACTTCATGATGGAGCGTCCGGAAAGCGAGGTCCGCGATTTTCTTCATGTCATCGAAGAAGCCAGGAGCAAGATCTGCTATTGCTCGGTGTGCTGCAATCTTTCCACGAGCGATCCCTGCGATATTTGCAGCGATGCGCGCCGTGACCATTCGGTCATCCTTGTCGTCGAACAGCCGCAGGATGTCATGGCACTCGAGCAGAGCCATGAGTATCATGGTCTGTATCACGTACTGCATGGCGCACTCTCTCCGCTGGATGGTATCGGCCCGGAAGATCTCAAGATCAAAGAGCTTCTGGAACGCTTGAAGGATGAGACAGTGAAGGAAGTCATCCTTGCAACGGACCCCGATACGGAAGGCGAGGCCACGGCTTTCTATCTCACCCGCCTCATCAAGCCGTCCGGCATCAAGGTCACCCGCATCGGCCGCGGTATCCCTGTCGGCGGCGATATTGGCTTCGCTGACAGCATGACCCTTGCCGGCGCGGTGGAAAACAGAAAAGAAGTCTAAGCGGCTTGTCAAAGGTGGACGGGGTATCCACTCCTGAAGGAGATATCCGAAAACGCTTGTGCAATCGCAGAGTTCGATCCCATAAGCATTTTTCTGCACTTCATCAGAAGAGCCCCTGCTCCCCGGCATTTTTATAGGAGACGCATATGCTTGAATCTTTAGGCGGACTTGGCGGGTACGGCATTGCCAGCGTCCTCATGGTCGTCGTGGCATTCCTGCTCTTTGCCAAATTTGTAAAAAAAATCATCGGAAATATCATCATGGGCGGTGTACTCTTCTGGCTTTTGAATACGCTCGGCATCACCCACATGGTATGGAATACGATGCATGGCATCGTGGTCGCTATTTTCGGTGTCCCCGGCACGCTCATCCTGGCCATTCTGGATGTGATCGGTCATTGAGAGCAAGCCAAAAGAGGAGATCCATTCTGGATCTCCTCTTTTTTATGGCCTGAAAAGCAGGTAAGCCAGTTACTCTTTCTCTTTCTCTTTTTCTTTATCGGATACTTTTTTCAGTACGACGGAAGCACCCTGCTTTTCCGCTTCAAATCGATCTTCTTCAGAAAGATGCTCCGAATCAAGGACGATCTTCACGCCCATGCGGTCAAGCATTTCATCGATGGTATGCTGTGTCTTATATAATTCACCCATGTGATTCACCTCATTTCTGCGGGGACCTTTGATGGATAACGATCAAAGGCCATATGCTGATCCGCGTTTTCGTTAGATATGATCCTTCCACTCATAGGCCACTCTCTTCCGATAGAGACGCCACAGGAGAACAGCGAGAGTCCATCCGGTGATGACCGCCATGACCATGGGATCCGGCGTCGATGCGCCCTGCAGCTTGGACGAAAGCCCGGCCGCATACAGACTGACGGAGAAGAAGTTCGAAATGTAAAGCGCTGCCAGTGCGACGATGGTGCGGCGCATGCGGGCAAGGAAGAAGGCGGCGATGGTCAAAACAGACGAAACGGCAAGACCGATCCAGAAGAAACCAGAAAGCGGGCCATCTGCGATGTCCCCTTTCAGCAGGAATGCCATACCGAGGAAGAAGACCAGCTGCAGGATGCTCGATACCAGGAAGGCCGCGCGGCAGCGCTCGCCGAGCGGGTTCATGATCTTCACCGCGCCATAGAGAGCAGCGAGCTCGAAAGCGGCCAGAATGAGCCAGAGTGAGATCACGATCCCCACCCCGGACATCAGATCTCCGCCTGTCACCATAGAACCGCCGGAAAGTCCGATCACAAACAGAGCAAGAGCGGAATAAAGACTCATCCCTTTCATGATCAGCGCACTTCCGAACACATTTTTGAAGAAAGCCGCGAGGATGCGAAGCGCGCCGCCCACGACAGCCACGGAAAGCACCGCCATGACGGAGTCATGCATCGTATCTCCCGCAGCCGCAGGCATCGCCGATGCGACGAGCGACAGACCAAAGATCAGCCAGGCTTCATTGAGATCGATACCCGGTTTTAAAAGAGAGAGCACCGCTTTGTTCTCCTCCTGATTCCTTGCTACAAAGGGGGCCGCGAGTGACAGCCCCCAGTCCAGCAATTCCAGAAACAGATACATGCCTAAAAAGACAGCGGGCCAAATGGGTGTGACGGAATTCATATAATCCTCCTTATCCTCCTTCTATCAACAATCATGGAAGCACTTTTCTACAAAAGTATATCACAACAAGCGAAAATTCGCGACCATCGCGCCCCTTTTCAGCATTTCGCGAATGTTGTAGAATAGAAAAGAACCGCAATACAATCAATAAAATCAGAGAGAGAAATGACTTGAAAAAGAGGAAGCATCTGTCCTCCGGCTTTTCCATTTCTTATTTTTTAAGGAGACTCCATGGAACGCATCGCGATCATTGACTTAGGCTCGAACTCCATCCGCTTCATCATCATGCAGATCGGAGAGCACGGCGCTTATAAATTGATCTATCAGGAAAAGAAATCTATCCGCCTGGCGGAGGGGATGACGCTCACCTCTCGCCTTCTGACAGAGGAAGCGCAGCAGCGGGCCCTCAACTGTCTTGCCGTTTACTCCCACATCATCGAAGTGCAAAAGATCAAAAAGGTACTCGCTGTCGCGACAGCAGCCGTCAGAAATGCCATCAACGGGGCTTCTTTCTTGAAGCGCGTCCGCATGTCGACCGGCATCCCCATGACGATCATCAGTGGCAAGGCCGAGGCTGCGCTTGGCTTTTCCGGTGTCAGCCATACCATCGATCAGAAGGATTTCCTCCTCTTCGATCTTGGCGGGGCAAGCGTAGAAATCTCCCTCGTCAAAAACAAAAAACGCATCCATTCTATCAGCATCCCGATCGGTGCGGTGACGCTGACGGAGATGTTTCAATCCTCCCGCGAGGTGAATCAGGATAAGATCGAGACCATACAGCGCTTCATCCAGAATGTGCTTTCCAAAGTCGAGTGGTTTCCCAGCGAGCCTCTGCCGGTCATCGGCATCGGCGGTACTGTCCGAAATCTCGCCAAGATCCACCAGCGCGCAGTGAATTATCCGCTGCCGAAGCTCCACAACTATCGTTTCACCGTCGAAGATGTCTTCGAAGAAGTCCGCATGATCACGGGGAAATCCTATGAGGAGCGGCAGAAGATCAGCGGGCTCTCTTCCGAGCGCGCCGACATCATCATCGCAGGTGCGCTCGTCATTCAGGAGATCCTGCGGAAAGCGAAGGCGTCGTATCTCACGATCTCCGGCTGCGGTCTGCGTGAAGGGCTATTCTTCCACTACTATGATCCCATCTACGACAAAAATGGAGACAAGCAGCACGACATGCTCCGCTGCTCGGTGCAGAATTATCTCGATACCCTTCCGATCACCTATGATTTCCACACCAAGTATGTCACCGCGACCGCACTCGCCATGTTCGATCAGTGGCAGAAGGTCCACAAGCTCGCCCCGCGCATGCGTGATATTCTCGCCGCGGCAGCCCGCCTGCATGACATAGGAAATCTGATCAATTACTACAGCCACGCCCGCCACAGCTGCTACATGACGGCGAATGCGCATATCTTCGGCTGGACACATAGCGAACAAGTGATGTGCGCTCTGATCTGTGCTTTTCACCATGGATACTCCGGAAAGTACCTCAAAGCGAATGGGCAGGCACATATCCTGACGGCTGCACAGATGCGTCAGGTCCGCATCCTCTCCCTCTTCCTTGCCATGGCGGAAGGCCTCGATGAAAGTCAGGAGCACTGCATCACCCGTGTCATCTGTACCTCCTACAAGGCTGCGATGGATCTTCGCGTCTATACGGATCGGGAAAATTTCGATGTCCCTGCTCACGCGACAGCGTCTTTTGTTAAAGATTTCGAAAAAACATTCCATCTTCCCTTCCGCATCCAGTGGTTCCCCGGAAGCAGCCACATGAATGAGCTCGTCGAAGCAGCACAAAAGCTGTAAAAAGGCAGGTACAATCAGGGATGAGAGATGAGGAATGAGGTGCCGCGAGTGACTGGTGACTAGTGGCTCGTGACTAGTGGCTCGTGACTAGAAGACATCATACTCCCATATCGTCATTTCGAGCGAAGCGAGAAATCCTCCTTGCAAACCGATAAACGATGGATATGAGAAAGCAGAAATACGTAGCACCAAGGCGTCGTTTCCGTTTCAATGCCTATGTAATACTGACTGCAGTGCAAGAAAGATCCCTCGGCTTCGCTCGGGATGACGATACGGGAAAGAGATATCCCCAAAAATTTGAAAGCAGGCATGAGTAGTTAGGGATTAGGTATTAGACGTCAGGTGTCAGACGTTTGCCCTCCGGCCTTCGGACATCGCCATTATTTATACTCCGCGGCGCTTCTATATTTTTGTGCGCCGCACCTCCCCCTTTGAACCTATAGAACCCGCTAAACCTTCTGAACCTGACAACATACCATGCAAATTTCCCCTTATTTTTTATAGCAAAGGACTTCACCTATGACAGAAACACGCGAAGGCTTGGACCAGCTGAAGCAGCTGGGAAGCCAGAATACCAAGTACACCTATGACTACAATCCTCAGCTTTTGGAACGCATCCCCAATAAGCACGCAGATCGTGACTATTTCATCAAGTTCAACTGTCCGGAATTCACCAGCCTCTGCCCAAAGACGGGGCAGCCGGACTTTGCGACCATTTATATTTCCTATATCCCTGATCAGTACATGGTGGAAAGCAAGTCCCTGAAGCTCTATCTTTTCAGCTTCCGCAATCACGGCGATTTCCATGAGGACTGCGTGAATATCATCATGAGTGACCTCATCGAGCTTCTCCATCCACGCTATATCGAAGTATGGGGCAAATTCCTCCCCCGCGGCGGACTCTCCATCGACCCGTACTGCAACTACGGCACACCGAATACCGAGTGGAAAGACTTCGCCCGCTTCCGTCTCCTGCATCATGATATGAATCCGGAAATGGTAAACAATAGATAAAAAGCAAGAAAAAAGCAGCGAGTAAGTCGCTGCTTTTTTCTTGCTTTTATCTAATCCCTAATCCCTAATCCCTAGTCACCAGTCACCAGTCACCAGTCACCAGTCACCAGTCACTCAATATTCTGTACCTGCTCGCGAATCTTTTCCAGCTCGGTTTTAACCTGAATGACGGTATCAATGACTTCCGGATCGCTCGCCTTGGACGCTGTCGTATTGGCTTCCCGATTGATTTCCTGCAGCAGGAAATCGAGCTTTCGTCCGATGGGCTCTTCACTCTCGAGCATGGCATCGAACTGATCCAGATGGCTTGCCAAACGGACGACTTCTTCCGTGTAGTCCGTTTTTTCGGAGAAAAGGGCGACTTCTTCTAGAATACGGCCTTCATCGACCTCGAAGTTCATCTGTTCCAGGATCTTTTCCATGCGCTGGCGCAGGCGCTCTTCATAGGCTTTGGCTGCGAGATCCTGACGGGAGAGCAGGAAAGCGAGCTTTTCCCGCAGGAATGCCAGACGCTGCTTCAGATCAACTTTCAGGTTATGACCCTCACGCTGCCGCATTTCGATGAGCGAGACAAGCGCCCCCTCCATCGCCGCTTTCACCAGCGGTGCCATCTCTTCCTCTGACACATCCTCTTTTCTGACAGTGAGGAAAGGTTCCGGCAGAGAGAGCAGGTCAGAGACATGCACTTTCCCTTTCTTCACGCCTTTTCTTCCGCTGATATCAGCTAAAGCAGAAAGATAGGCAGAGAGCAGACCTTCATTCACTTCGACATGCGTCGCACTCGCGGAAGCGGCCGGCGTAAAAGTCAGAAAAATATTCAATTTTCCGCGCGAAAGTGTTTTCTTGGCCGCTGCACGGGCGATTTCCTCCAAGCTGCCGGAAAAATGGTCACTTCTGATATTGATTTCCAAAAACCGGCTGTTCACCGCTTTGATCTCTGCGGTCACGCAGCCGATCTCGCTTTCGCCGATCCCTCGGCCAAAACCAGTCATGCTGTTCATCATAGTTCTCCTTATGAAATAGTAAAAGAAACACGGATCCCGCGATGGAATCAGCGTTTCCCTTACATCGGATGCGTGGTCACGCATCCTTCTTATCCGAAATAATCTCCCTCAAAGACTTTGACAGCCAGCCCGGTCATGAAGACGTGGCTCTCCGGATTTCCATCCCATTCGATATGGAGCGTGCCGCCGTCGAGGTCGACGTCCGCATAGTCTTTGGTGCGGCCATTCAGGATCGCTGCGACGACCGTCGCACAGGTGCCGGTACCGCAGGCCATGGTGATCCCGGTGCCTCTTTCCCACACGCGCATGCGGAAATGGTGCTCGCCCAGCTGCTCTACAAATTCCGTATTCGTTTTTTTCGGGAAATGAGCATCCACCTCCAGATGCGGGCCTTCCCCGGTGAGATCGACGTCTTTGATATCATCCACGAAGATGACACAGTGTGGATTTCCCATGGAAACGCAGGTGACGGTATAGGTCTTGCCATTCGCTTCATTGGTGAGCGGCTGTGCGATGACAGGCTCTTTGCCATAGCCCGTGACAGGGATCTCCTCCGCCAGAAGATGCGGCCTTCCCATATCGACACGTACATTCCCGTCCTCGAGAATTTCCGGATAGAGGATGCCTGCTCCGGTTTCCACCGAGAAGCGCTTCTCTTTCACCAGCCCCAGTTCATACGCCCAGCGCGCCAGACAACGGATGCCATTCCCGCACATCTCGCCTTCCGAAGCGTCATTGTTGAACATGCGCATACGAATATCTGCCTTGTCCGAAGGCAAGAGGAAAATCACGCCATCAGAGCCTACGCCGAAGTGGCGGTCACTGATAGCGACGATTTTGCGATATACGTCATCAAAATTTTCTTCAAAGCCATTCACAAATACATAGTCATTGCCGCAGCCATGCCATTTGGTAAAGTGCATAGTAGTTTCATCCTTTCTATATGACAATTTAGTATTGCGTTTTCTAAATAACAGGCATTTAAGTCAACTTCCGAATCAAGTTAGGAGTGAGGAGTTAGGAGTTAGGAGTGAAGGTACGGCGCATAAAATGAGGAAGCGCCGCAGAATTTTGTACAAATAATGCACAAACTGTTTTATATAATAAAAAAAGGGGGGTATTGGGAAACTATATGAATTGTATGCCCCTTCCAGCACTTCTCACTTCTAACTTCTCACTAAGTCCAGAAGTTAACAAATCGCTATACTAGGAAAACACGGATCAAATATCTAACTATTACTGTTATTTTACCATATTTCCCGCACGCTTTCACTTTCGTGATATACTTATAGAAGTATTTCATCAGCTTTGCGCTTGAGCAGGGAGTAAAAGTGACTGGTGACTAGTAGCTGGTAGCTAGGGATTAGAAGTAAGCGGTGATGGAAATGTCGCAGTAACCGTTCTGCAAGAGAGATCTCTCGACTGCGCTCGAGATGACGACTGCGCTTCCGATGACGACGCGCATAGCGCTATCAAAATTCCGCGGCGCTTCTTTATTTTTATGCGCCGCACCAGCACTCCTCACCTGAGAGACGGGATTAGGGATGAGTGGCTAGTGACTGGTGACTAAATACCACCTTCGGGCATCGCCCCATATACTCGCGGCGAAGCCGCCACCTTCATTCCTCATTCAAGAAGAGCTTTCATTCAAAATCAAAGGACGCCCCGCCCCACGGGTTAACCCGCCCTCACATTTTCACAATATATTCAGTGTATCCCCAAAGGAGACCCCCATGCAAATCGACAGTGCCTCTTTATATCTTTTCGTCAAAGAGCTGCAAAAGCTCCTCATCCCTGCACAGGTACGGCAGATCCATCAGATCGACAACCGCATCATGGACATCGAGCTGTTCTGCCCGAATGCGAAGCCCGTCCATATGATCGCGAATACCCATACGCCGCCAGTCGTATACCTCACATCGAAGAGCAAGGTGCAAAACCAGTATACCCCGTCACAGACCTTCTGCATGACACTGCGTAAGCATCTGGAAGGAAGCCGTCTCTCTGAAGTACGGC
The DNA here is from genome assembly GCA_963597545.1 of Fusicatenibacter saccharivorans. Lineage (GTDB taxonomy): Bacteria > Bacillota > Negativicutes > Veillonellales > Dialisteraceae > Dialister > Dialister saccharivorans_A. The sequence continues at coordinate 4,358 of CAVBQN010000001.1, read as the reverse complement.
AGATCAACATGGACCGCATCCTTGCCTTTTCCTTCGACCGCATCGAGGCCGCCGGAGAGATCGTCACCAAAACGCTCTGGGCTGAGCTTCTCCCCTCTTCGCCGAATCTGATCCTGACGGAAGGGGATACGATCATCGATGCCTGTCTGCGCGGAAGGAAGGGCGACCGTCTGCTCGTCCCCGGGGAAACGTACCATCTTCCGACAAACAGCGCGCGTATGAATTTCATGCAGTTCTCCAAAGAGGAACTGAAGAACATCTTAGACTACAGCAAGACGGGCGAAGCCACGATCGAAGAGTGGATTTTCCACACGTTCAATGGTTTCTCGCGTTTCCTTATCGACGAGCTGGGGCATCGAAGCCAGATTTCTACGAGCGAGCCCCTCTCCTCACTCTCGGACGGAAAAGAGGAGGCTTTGCTCACGGCGATGCTGTCCCTCAAAGAGGATATCATGGCCTCGGATGCCCTTCACATCTACCAGAACGCGAAGGGAAAGCCGATGGTCAGTCCGATCGCTCTGCCTTTCCTCGGTGAGGAAATCGAATGCACCCCCATCGTCCCGTGGCTCGAAAAGGAAGCTGAATCTTCCGGCGGGACCATGGCCGCGCAGCTCTCTGACTACAAGAAGAAGATCCACACCCTTATCAAAAGAGAAGAGCGAAAGATCCAAAAGATCGAAGGGGAAATGAAGGAAACGTCTAAGACGGAGCAATACAAGCTCTGGGGCAATCTGCTCGCGATCTACGCCTATGAAAAGATCAATGGCAGAAAAACACTCTCGGTCGAGAATCTTTTCAATGATCCCCCCACGAAAGAAACGATCCCTGTCGATCCGCTTCTTTCTGTCACTGCAAACAGCCAGCTCTATTTCAAAAAATACAATAAAATGAAAACGCGCCTCGTCATCGGGCGTGAAAAGCTGGATGAATGTCGTGAAAAAATCGGCTATCTGGAAGATGTGCTGTATTTTGCCACGGAGGTCAAAACAAAAAAGGATCTGGATGCTTTGAAAGAAGAGCTGAAAGATACCGGTATCGAGCGCATCGGCGGCCGGAAACAGAAACCGGTGAACCGCAAGCGTAAGAACGAACCTCTCCTGACCACGCTCACCATCGACGGCTTCCGCGTCCTCATGGGAAAGAACAATACCCAGAATGAATTCCTCACACTCAAAAAAGCTGCAAAGACGGATCTGTGGCTGCACGCGCGACAGATCCCCGGCTCGCACGTCGTCATCGAGACAGAAGGCTTGACCGTCCCCCTCGCAACCATCGAAAAAGCCGCTGCTCTAGCCGCATGGAACAGCAAGGGAAAAGACTCCGGCAAGGTGGATGTGGACTACACACTCATCCGCTACGTCAAGAAGATCCCCAACGGACCACCAGGCCTTGTGAATTATACACATCAGAAGACGATCGCAGTGATTCCAACGGAAATAAAGGATGAATAGTGGTGACTGGTGACTAGGGATTAGGGATTAGGGTGGTGGCTTCGCCGCGAATATATGAGGGGCTTGATCCCAGATTTCCCGTTTCGGCCTTCCTATCATCGTCCGTTTGACCGCGAACGAAACAGATTTCTCGCTCCGCTCGAAATGACGATACGAGAGAGTCTGATGTCTACCAGTCACGAGTTACTCGAGAATCCTAATCCCTAACTACTAATCCCTAGCTACTCAAAATGAAAAACGCGCCGATGAGCCATATGCTCATCGGCGCATTTTCATTTTCATGCATTTACCAAAGGCGCGGAGTAAAACGTCTCGCTACTCTTTCAAGCGGATCTTTCCTTCCGTGATGGTGATCTTTCGTTCCTTCAAAAGATGGCCTACCGCTCTTTTGAAAGCAGACTTGCTGATACCGAGGGTACTCTTGATGAGATCGGCATCGCTCTTGTCTGTGAGCGGAAGGAGCCCGCCATGGCGCTCCATGCAGGCGATGAGAAGAGCCATGTCCCCTTCCATCGCTTTTTCCTTCTGCGGACGAAGTGCCAGATTCACACGGCCGTCGCTGCGGATATAGGAAATCCGTCCCGTCACTTCTTCCCCAAGGCGCACGGATCTTGCAAGCTCTGTCTTGTGGATGAAAGCGAGATGACGGTCTCTTGTCACAAGGAAAAGACCTTCCCCGGTTTCGTTATACACGGTGCCGGTCAGTGTATCTCCGAGCTTTGCCTCTTGGAAAGGCAGGGCGATGGCGCGCATTTCTTCATCGACATGCATGGTGACAGCGAGACGGCCGGTCTTGTCTTCGTAGAGCTTGACCCAGATCTGCTGTCCTTCGGTGACATTCTCTATCATCTGAGAGAAAGGCAGGAAGATGCCTCGCTCCGTCCCTACGTCGACGAAGGCACCGAAACGGGTCGTCAAAAGGACTGGCGCATATCCGATGCCGCCGATGGCGATCTGCGGCAGGCGCATACTGGCGGTCAGGCGATGATGCGGGTCGTGGTAAAGGAAAACCTTGACTCTCTCTCCTTCCTTCACTTCGTGGGTCTGCTGCCCTTTGTGCAGGAGGATGTCATCCTTCGAATTTCCCGTGCCTCCATCCAGAAAGGCACCAAAGCCGGACACGCGGACGACCGGAAGCTCTGCGATGGAGTTTTCCTTATAGATGCTTTCCTGTCTGGCAGGAATCTTAGGCTCTTCCATTTATTTCTCCGTTTCTCCCTCGTCGTGATATTCTTCCGTCGGGGCTTCTTTCCAGAGGGTATCGAAATCATAATGGCGTCTTTCTTCATCGGTGAAAATGTGAACAATCACATCGCCGAAGTCGAGAAGGATCCAGTCCCCTTCGCGGTAGCCTTCCTTGCGGGTGGCTTTCACGCCGAGTTCTGCCATCTTTTCTTCCACTTCATCCGCCGCTGCCTGCGACTGCTTCTGGTTTCTGGTCGAGCAGAGGACGAAATAGTCTGCGATCGAAGTGAGGTCGCGGACATTCAGGACTTTGATCAGTACGCTCTTCTTGTTCGATAATGCTTCGCAAATGGTCTGAAGATTGGTTTCCATATGTATACTCCTTTTTTGATATAAGTTGCTGGTGATTAGTGATTAGTGATTAGTGATTAGTGACTAGGGACTAGGGATTGGTGACTAGGGATTAGTAGCTAGGGATTAGGTTGGCGATACGAGAAAATCGCTAATTTCGAACCTCCGCGGCGCTTCTGATTTTTATGCGCCGCACCACCATTTCGCATTTCTCATTTCTAATTTCTCATGCAAGAGAGGCTTTCATTCGCCATCAAGAGTGAGACGCCCCTGTCGATCCCGTCGAACCTTTTCTTGTCTATGACTCCATCGTGAGCGAGAGGACTTTCTGGGCTTCCACGGGATTCACCACCCATGTCTTGACCTTCCCGATGGTCTGCATTTCACCGGGGAAAATGATGAATTTGCATCCTTCCGGCGGATACCCCGTCAGCCGATACGCGAGCGAGGCCGCTTCCGCCGGCGTGATATCGCTCTCGATGGCACGGAAGCCGTAGCGGACAGTCAGAAAGTTTCGCAGTGCCATGCGGCTCTGGAGATGCGAGAGAAGGATCTTGAGGAATCGCTCCTGGCGCTGGATACGGCCGATTTCTCCATCTTCCTTATCCACGTAGCGAACATAGCCGAGTGCCTGCTCGCTATCCATGGTCTGGTAGCCCTGATTCAGCCCGATATCGAAGGACCCATCCCGATCGAGATGCTCCATATATTTTTCTACATAGAGAGAAATGGGACCCGCTTTCGACACATTCTCCCGAAAATCGGCGTAGTTCACGACTGCATACTTGTCGATGCGGATATGGAGCAGATTCTCCACCGCTGACTTTGTCTCCTCTGCGCCGCCTTCCTTGAATGTATCCTTCAGAAGAAGATTCGTCTTTTCCTGACGGATGACCTTTGTATTCGGCGGGATAGAGATGAATGTCATTTCTTTTTTCTTATCATTGTCTGCCAAAAGCAGCATGGCATCGGCTTCTCCGCCTGCCTTTTCATCCTCTCCGATGAAAAGATAGTAGGTGGGCTTGCCCGGCTCGGCATCCGCCCCCCGTGACGCGAGATGGATGACTTTTTCTGCCCCGAAGATGAGCAGGAAAGCCGCCAAGATGACGATCAGCAGGAAGAGCAGGATTTTTTTGAATTTGATCTTTGACTTGCCTTTTTTCGTTTTCATAACCTTTGAGGTAAAACCTCCTTCACGTATAGACCGGCGCGAAATCACTTCCCGATTCAATCTTTATTCGATTTTACTCTTGTATTTCAATGAGTGGCTAGGGATTAGGGATTAGGGATTAGGAGTGACTAGTGACTAGTGACTGGTGACTGGTAGCTAGGGATTAGTGGCTAGGGATTAGGTTTGCGATACGAGAAAAC